>JANTHH010000248.1 GCA_024762485.1 Chromatiales bacterium | reverse complement strand
TGAGGCGGCAGCGGGAGCAGCACATGGCCATCAGTCTCACAGAAGCCGCCGCCGACCGGGTGCGTACCTTCCTCGAGAGCCGTGGAAAGGGTGAGGGCGTCCGCCTTGGCGTCCGCACCTCCGGCTGTTCGGGGATGGCTTATGTGCTGGAATTCGTCGACGAGGTCAATGACGACGATGAGGTGTTCGAGGATCGTGGCGTGAAGGTGATCATCGATAAGAAGAGCCTGCTGTATCTCGATGGCACTGAACTGGACTACGGGAAAGAAGGTCTCAACGAGGGCTTCAAGTTCAACAATCCCAACGTCAAGAATGAGTGTGGTTGCGGCGAGAGCTTCACGATCTAAACAAGCCCGGGGCGCACCCGCGTTCCTGCAGACAGAGGTGAAAGACAGGATGCCCGGCGCATGCGCCGGGCCTGTGTCGTTTTGGGATGGTTGATTTTTCCAAGAATTATTTTGAACTCTTCGGCCTGCCCGTGGGCTTCCGCATCGACAGGGCTGCACTGTCATCGCGCTACCGCGATCTGCAGCGGGTGGTTCACCCGGACCGTTACGCCAATGCGAGTGACCAGGAGCGCCGCCTCTCGCTACAGCAGGCGACACTGGTCAATGAGGCCTTCGAAACCCTCAAGGACCCGGTGCGCCGGGCCCGCTACCTGCTGTCTCTGAACGGTATCGATGAGGACGACAGCCAGCAGACCACCCGCGACGCAGCGTTCCTGATGGAACAGATGGAGCTGCGCGAGGCGCTGGCCGAGGCCCCGCAGCAGGCGGACCCGCACGCCGAGGTCGACGGCCTGATGCGGCGGATCGACGACATGATCAAATCCCTGGTGGCGCAGATGGCGATGCAGTTCGAGACGGGGACCCCGGAGCAACTCGAGGCGGCCCGTGAGTCCGTGCGCAAGATGCAGTTTTTGAACAAGCTTCATGCTGAAGCGGAAGCCCTTGAGGCCGAGTTGGAAGAGAATCTCTGATGGCACTGTTGCAGATTGCAGAACCCGGGCAGGCCACGGCGCCGCATCAGCATCGCCTGGCTGCCGGCATCGACCTCGGCACCACCAATTCGCTGGTTGCGACGGTACGTAGCGGCAAGGCCGAGACCCTGCCCGACGCACAGGGCCGGCATATCCTGCCCTCGGTGGTGCGTTACACCCCCGAGGGGGTGGTGGTTGGCGAGGAGGCGCAGGCCGCTGCTGCAAAGGATCCGCTGAACACCATTGTCTCGGTCAAGCGCCTCATCGGCCGGGGTATCGATGACATCCGCTCCCTCGGCAGTCGGCTCCCCTATGAATTTACCCGCCAGGACACGGCCGTCCCGCGCATCCGCACCGTAGCGGGCGACGTCAGCCCGGTGGAAGTGTCGGCAGAGATCCTGAAGGTGCTGGCGCGGCGGGCGGAGGAGAGCCTTGGCGGTGAGTTGAGCGGGGTGGTGATCACCGTGCCCGCCTATTTTGATGATGCCCAGCGGCAGGCCACCAAGGACGCGGCCCAGCTGGCCGGGCTGAACGTCTTCCGGCTGCTCAACGAGCCGACAGCGGCGGCGGTTGCCTACGGGCTCGATCACGAGGCCGATGGCGTGCATGCCATCTACGATCTTGGCGGCGGCACCTTCGATATCTCTATCCTGCGCCTCAACAAGGGCGTGTTCGAGGTCATGGCAACGGGTGGCGATTCCGCACTCGGTGGCGACGATTTCGACCGCGCCCTGGCAGAGTGGATCATGCGCCAGGCGGGCATTGCCGACGATGCCGACCACCACCTGCTGCGCCGTCTGATGCGTGATGCCCGCGCCGCCAAGGAGCGTCTGAGCGAGACAGGACAGGCCGAACTGGATATCGAGTTGGGCGATGGCAACCGCTGGCAGGGCAGCATCGACCGCGAGACCTTCCATGGATTGGTGGACCCGCTGATCCGCAAGACCATCAGTGCCTGCCGCCGCGCAGTGCGCGACGCCGGCATCGACCGCGACGAGATCCGCGACCTGGTGATGGTCGGCGGCTCCACGCGCATGCCCCGTGTTCGCGAGCTGGTGGGTGAATTCTTTGCTGCCGAGCCGCGGGTGGATATCGATCCCGACCGGGTGGTGGCCATCGGTGCCGCACTGCAGGCAGACGTGCTGGCCGGCAACAAGCCGGATGATGAGATGCTGCTGCTGGATGTCACGCCCCTCTCGCTTGGCATTGAGACCATGGGTGGACTGGTGGAGAAGATCATCCCCCGCAACACCACCCTGCCAGTGGCCCGCGCCCAGGAGTTCACCACCTTCAAGGATGGCCAGACCGCCATGGCGGTGCACGTGGTGCAGGGCGAGCGCGAGATGGTCAGCGACAATCGGTCGCTTGCGCGCTTCGAGCTGCGCGGCATCCCGCCGATGGTGGCCGGTGCTGCGCGCATTCGGGTCACCTTCTCGGTCGATGCCGACGGCCTGCTCAGCGTCGAGGCCGAAGAGTTGAGCCAGGGCGTCAAGGCGCGGGTCGAGGTCAAGCCATCCTATGGCCTGACCGACGACGAGGTCGCCAACATGCTGCGTGCCTCCATCGACCATGCCGAGGACGACATGGCGACGCGAAAACTGGCCGAGGAGCGTGTCGAGGCCCAGCGAGTGGTCGAGGCGCTCGGCGCTGCGCTCGCCGCCGACGGCGACCAGCTGCTGCAGCCGGAGGAGCGCCAGCGTATCGATGCCGCCCTCGGGGATCTGCAACAGGCGGCCGCCGGTGACGATGCCGACGCCATCCGCAAGGCCATCGAGGATCTTGAGAAGACCTGCGAGTTCTATGTCGAACGGCGGATGAACAATAGCGTTCGCAAGGCGATGGCCGGCCACAAGGTCGACGAATTCGAATAGCCCATGCCGCTCAGTCGAGCATAGAGGAGACCCCATGCCGAAGATAATATTTCTGCCACACGAGGAGATCTGCCCCGAAGGCGCAGTCGTCGAGGCAGCGCCAGGCGAGACCATCTGCGATGCAGCCCTGGCACATGATGTCGAGATCGAGCATGCGTGCGAGAAATCCTGCGCCTGCACGACCTGTCACGTCATCGTCCGCGAAGGCTTCGATTCGCTCAGCGAACCCAGCGAGGACGAGGAGGATCAGCTCGACAAGGCATGGGGGCTCGAACCGGAATCGCGCTTGTCATGCCAGGCCAGGGTCGGTGACGAGGATCTGGTCGTCGAGCTGCCCAAGTACACCATCAACTACGCCAAGGAAGAGCACTGAGGGGACGCAGACCATGAGCCTGAAATGGACCGACGTGCTGGATATTGCAATCGAACTTGCCGAGGCCCGGCCGGACGTGGATCCCCGGGCGGTCAACTTCGTCGACCTGCGTGACTGGGTGATGGCGTTGGATGACTTTGACGACGCGCCAGAGCATTGCGGTGAGAAGATTCTCGAGGCTATTCAGCAGAACTGGATCGAAGAGTGCGAGGACTAGCCGGTCGTTGAAACCCGGCTTTTGCCGGCATGTCGCGCGGCACTGGGCAGTGCAATGCTCAGCAGGGTGAGCCCACCGGCGCTGGCAGAGCAGGCACCTACCTGGCGATACGCTCCAGAAACTGCCTGCGCTCCTGCTGATCGGGGATCGCCTTGGC
>JANTHH010000247.1 GCA_024762485.1 Chromatiales bacterium | reverse complement strand
CAAACAACGTGCGGTGGTGCGCAAGGGGATAAAGGCCGGGCTGCAGGGACGGGTGGAGGAGCAGACGGACACCCTCTACGGTATCTACGCAGAGAGCGTGCGCAACCTGGGTACTCCCGTCTTCCCGCGTCGTTACTTCCAGCTGCTGAAGGACGAGTTTGCCGATGACTGCGAGATCCTGATCATCGCCGGTGACGAGCAGGACCTGGCCGCGGTGATGAGTTTCTATTTCCGTGACGAGGTGCTTCCCTTCTACGGTGGCAGCCGGCCAGCGGCCCGGCAGGCCAAGGCGAATGACTACATGTACTGGGATCTGATGTGTCGGGCGGCGGACCGGGGTGTGCGCCTCTTCGACTACGGGCGCAGCAAGGCAGGCACGGGTGCCTTCAGCTTCAAGAAAAACTGGGGCTTCGAGCCCGAGCCACTCCATTACGAATACCACCTCGTCAAAGACGAGGCGATTCCCGAGGTCAATCCATCGAATCCCAAATACCGGTATTTCATCGAGGCATGGAAGCGACTGCCACTCCCGGTGGCCAATGTGGTGGGGCCGCGGCTCTCACCCTTTCTGGGATAGGTCTGTCCGATGTCCCGTCCGAAACTGCTTTATCTGGTACACCGGATCCCCTATCCGCCGAACAAGGGCGACAAGATCCGCTCCTTCAACCTGTTGCGTCATCTCGCCGAGCATTTCGAGGTCCACCTTGGGGCATTCGTCGATGACGCCGAGGATCATCACCACAGGACACCGCTCGAGACATTCTGCAAGGAGGTCAAGCTGGTGCCCCTTAGCCCCGTGCAGGCAAAGCTGAAGAGCCTGCGGGGGCTGATCAGCGGCAAGCCGCTCACACTGCCCTATTACGCGAGCAAGGCCATGTCGTCTTGGGTCAACCGCAAGCTGGCGGATCCCGACATGGAGCGGGTACTGGTCTTCTCCTCTGCCATGGCACAGTTCGTCCTGCACG
Organism: Chromatiales bacterium; assembly: GCA_024762485.1. Classification (GTDB taxonomy): domain Bacteria; phylum Pseudomonadota; class Gammaproteobacteria; order Chromatiales; family Chromatiaceae; genus JANTHH01. The sequence continues at coordinate 2,686 of JANTHH010000247.1, read as the reverse complement.
ACACTCACACCGACAAGCGCCGGGTGGTGGATTTCGTCGATGTAGACTCGGATAAATGGCGCCAGTATGCGGCCACCATGGCCCAGCCCATGCGCTGGCTCTACCAGCGCGAGGCAAAGCGCCTGCTGTGTTTCGAAAACCGCGTCGCCAAGGCCTTTGATGCGAGCGTCTTCGTCTCTGCCAGGGAGGCGAGTCTGTTCCGCGACCTCGCACCCCGCGCGGCGGACAAGGTCCACCATGCCAACAACGGCGTCGATTTCGATTATTTCGACCCGACCCTGACCCTGGAAAATCCCTATCCTGAGGGCACGCAGAACCTGGTCTTTACCGGGGCGATGGATTACTGGCCGAATGTGGATGCGGTGGTGTGGTTCGTCGAGGCCATACTGCCGCGTATCCGGGCACGGCATGCGGCAGCGCGCTTCACCATTGTCGGTGCCAATCCTGCAAAGGAGGTCCAGGCCCTGGCCCAGCATGCCGGGGTGTCGGTGACAGGCCGGGTCGAGGACGTCCGTCCTTATGTCCGCCATGCGGATGTCACGGTGGCGCCCATGCGGATAGCCCGCGGCGTGCAGAACAAGGTTCTGGAGGCCATGGCATTGGCGAAGCCGACGGTGGCCACCCCGGCCGGACTGGAGGGTATCGAGGCCGTCGATGGCGAAGACCTGCTGGTGGCGGAAGACGCCCAGGCGTTCGCCGCTGCTGTCGCCGACCTGCTGGATGAGCCCGCCAAGGCGTCGGAGATGGGCCAAGCGGGCAGGGCACGCATCGAGAAAGACTTCCACTGGACCCGTCATATGGGGCGTATTTCCCGCTTACTGCACGGTGAGGCACCCGTGCCTTCCGTTGATCATCAGCACAAGGGCGAGCCATGAGTTCCTCCTTCCTGCAGCTCCCTCCGCAGTGGCGTTTCCCGCTGCTGCTGACCGCGTTGTTCGTGGTCATGCAATTGCTCCTGTTTTTCGATACCACCCGTTCACTGGTCGATACCTGGGCGCATTCCGGCACCTATAACCATGGCTTCATCATTGCCCCGATATCGCTCTGGCTGATCTGGACCAAGCGCCGTTCACTCGCCTGCCTAGCGCCACGGCCGGCACCGTTGGTGCTCATCCTGTATGCCGCTGCGGGGCTCGCCTGGCTGGTTGCCGACGTCCTCGGCATCCTGGTGGTCGAGCAGCTTGCACTGGTCAGCATGCTCATCCTGGGTGTGTGGGTGCTGCTCGGCCATCGTGTGGCCCGCGAGATCGCCTTTCCCCTGTTCTTCCTCTATCTGGCGGTACCCATGGGCGAGGGCCTGGTCGCGCCGATGATGGATTTCACTGCCGACTTCACGGTGAAGATGCTGCAGCTGACCGGCATTCCGGTCTACCGTGAAGGGCTGTTCTTCAGCCTGCCGAGCGGCAATTGGTCCGTGGTCGAGGCCTGCAGCGGTGTGCGTTATCTCATCGCATCGGTCACCCTCGGGCTGCTTTATGCCTACCTGACCTACCAACGTCTGTCGAAGCGGGTCCTGTTTGTCATCGCCTCGTTCCTGGTGCCCGTCATCGCCAATGGACTGCGGGCCTATATGATCGTGATGATCGGTCATCTCAGTGACATGGAACTGGCCGTGGGTGTCGATCACCTGATCTATGGCTGGGTATTCTTCGGTGTGGTGATGTTCATCCTCTTCTGGATCGGCAGTTTCTGGCGTGATCCGCTCCCTGCGGAGCCATCAGTCCCGTCAGTGGATGCCACCCCGGCTGCCATGCGGCGCCGTGGCTGGTCGTTGCCGGTGATTGCGCTGCTAGCCGTGGCGCTGCTGCTGCAGACGGGGCAGGCAAGGCTCGATGCCCCCGGCACGAGACAGCTGGCACAGCCGTTGCAGTTGCCACAGGAGATCGCTGGCTGGCAGCAGACCGGGACAGTGCCCCTCGGCTGGCGACCGCATGTGACCGGGACAAAGCATATCTGGCAGACCAGTTATCAGCAGGACGGACGCTTGGTCACCGTGTTCGTCGCGCTCTATCCCTCGCAACGCCAGGGCAGCGAGGCGGCGAGTGGCACGAACACCATCATCGATCACGAGGTGCCCGGGCTGCGGGTCACCCACCAGGGGAAGAAGACGGTCAGCATCGCCGGCAGGCCGATGGAGGTGAGAGACTTTCAGGTGCTTGGCGGAGCGGCTGGCCAGCGACTGGTGGTCTGGCAGTGGTATCTGACCGGTGGACAACGCAGTGCCAATCCCTATCTGGTCAAGCTGCAGCAACTGCAGGGAATGATCCGGGAAGGTCGTCGTGACGGGGCCTACGTGGCGATTGCTGCGCCGCACACCTGGGGTGCGAGCGCTGATGGCGAGGACCTGCTAAAGCAGTTTTCGAGCGAGGCGATACCCGCGATCGAGCAGGCGGTCATGCAGGCGCTGGGCCGAGGGGACGGATAACCAGCTCATGTGTGGATTGGTCGGCATCTTCAACACCCTATCCCGGGGCGAGCCTGACAAGGCGCTGCTGCACCGGATGAACGAGGCGCAATTCCACCGCGGCCCGGATGAAGGCGGCCTGCATGTCGAGCCGGCCGTCGGCCTGGGGCATCGACGGTTGTCGATCATCGACCTGGCCGAGGGGCAGCAGCCGCTCGGCAACGAGGACGGCAGCGTCATCGTGGTCTTCAATGGCGAGATCTACAACTTCGCCTCCCTCGC
>JANTHH010000246.1 GCA_024762485.1 Chromatiales bacterium | reverse complement strand
GTGTCGGCAATGGCCTCGGCCAGGTCGGAGTCGTCTTCGACGACCAGGATGTTAGGGGACATCATGATTCGCTCATCTCCATTGCAGCAGGGTTGTCGCCGGTCGGCAGATGCAACTCGAAGCAGGCACCGACACCATCGCCGGCATGGCAGTGGACACTGCCCCCGTGATCGAGCATCACGGCCTGGACCACGGCCAAGCCGAGTCCGGTGCCGCGCTCACGCGTGGTGAAGAAGGGGTCGAAGATCTGCGCCCGGATCTCCTCGCTGATGCCGGGTCCGTCATCGCAGACCCGCAGCACCCAACCGCCGGGCCGGCTGTCGAGTTGCAGACGAATGGACACACCCTCGCCGCCATGGTCGAGGGCATTGTTGAGCAAGGCGGCGACGGCACCGGTCAGCGCGTCCTGATTACCGACGGTGGCCGCGCCGTTGCCCACCACGGGCCCGACACTGATCTGTGCCCCCATGCCCGCCGCACGGGGTGCGACCTGATCGCAGGCATCGCGGAGCACCCGCTGCAGGTCGACGGCTTCGGGAACAAAGCGCCCGCCACGGGTGAAGGCGAGCATGTCGGCGACCAGCCGCTCGGTGTGGCGCAGCTGGCCGCGCAGTTTCTCAACGAAGCCCCGGGGTGGCTCGCCCAGGTCGGCGCGCGCCAGCTGGCCGGCATAGAGCATGGCGGCAGACAGCGGAGTGCGGATCTGGTGTGCCATTTGGGCGGCCATCTCACCCATGGCACTGAGGCGCTCACGCCGGTTCAGCTGCTCCTGCAGACGGCGGGTTTCTGTCACGTCCACCATCACCAGGAACAGCCCCGCATCATTCAGCGGCCTGACCGAGACGTTGACGTTGCGCCCGTCACGCAACTGCCACTCGGGGCTGTCGGGATCGTTGAGCAGGGCATCGTCGCGCACCTCGGACCACCGACGGCCCCAGCCGAGCGCGGGGAAAAGCGCTTCAGCCGCCGGGTTGAAACGGTCAATGCGATCCCGCCCGTCCACCAGCACGATGGCGGCGGGCATAGCCTCAAGCAGTACGCCGAGCTGATCGGCGAGAAATTCCTTCTCGTGCTGTTCTGCCTGCCGCTGGGCGCGGGACTCGGCCAGTTCGCGGGTCAGCTCGGCGACCCGGGTCTCGAGTTGGCCATAGGCATCAGTGAGACGGGTGGACAGTTCGTTGAAGACGCCAAATGCCTCGGCGAGGCTCTGCGGGTCTGCACTGGCGGCGGCGGTTCTGCTCATGGCAACGGTTTCCTGACGGCGTACACTCTTGCCACAGGAAGTGCAAAACCAGTGCCAGAAAAGCTTTTTTGTTTTTATTCAGTCAGTTGCGGGGCGAATTAAACGACTTAGTCAAGGATTCGTCATTTCCTGACCCCGATGCAGGCCATATTTGCGGAGCTTCTCCACCAGGGTCGTCCGGCGCATCTTCAGCCGTTTGGCCGCATGGGCGACCACGCCGTTGGAGTCGTCCAGCGCCTGGCGGATGAGGGTCTGCTCCATGTCGCTCAGGTGAGCCTTGAGGTCGATCCCGTCCAGCGGCAGGCGGGGGATGCTGACCACCGTATTCGGCTCGCTGCCCGGGGCACTCACCTCGGGCAGTGCCTCGCTGGGTTCTGGCAGCACCACCCCGGCACGGAATTTCTCCGGCAGATCAGCCACATCGACCACGCCGTAGGGATAGAGGATGGCCAGGCGCTCCACCAGGTTCGCCAGTTCACGCACGTTGCCCGGCCAGCGGTACTGCTGCAGGGTGGTGATGGCGGCTGGGGTGAGCCGTACCGAGCCACGTTTCTCATGCTCGATACGCCGGATCAGGTCATTGACCAGCACCGGCAGGTCCTCGATGCGCTCGCGCAGCGGCGGCACCTCGATGGGAAAGACATTGAGTCGGTAATAGAGATCCTCGCGGAACTCCCCGTCTTCGATGCGCTTCTCCAGGTCGCGGTGGGTGGCAGCGACGATGCGCACGTCGCAATGGAGCGTCTTGTTGCTGCCGACCCGCTCGAAGGTCCGTTCCTGCAGCACCCGCAACAGCTTCACCTGCATCGGCATGCTCATGTCACCGATCTCGTCGAGGAACAGGGTGCCGCCCTCGGCCAGTTCGAAACGGCCCTGTCGGGCAGTGATGGCGCCGGTGAAGGCCCCCTTCTCGTGCCCGAAGAGCTCGCTCTCAAGCAGCTCGGCAGGAATGGCACCACAGTTGACCGGCACGAAGGGGGCATTACGGCGCTTGGAGTGATAGTGGAGTTTGCGTGCCACCACCTCCTTGCCGGTCCCGGATTCGCCGAGGATCAGCACGGTGGCCTCTGAATCGGCCACCTGCTCCACCATCTTCGACAGCTGGTTGGCGGCCCGGCTGTTGCCGGAGAGGCTGCGAAACAGCTCCACCGGACGACGCGGGCCCTCGCCCTGTCGCTGGCTTTCGGTGTAGACCTGTGCCTTGTGCAGCAGCCCGGACAGCAGGTTGAAATGGCTCGGGACAGGCAGCTGCCCGAGAAATTCACCGCCGGCCTCAGCGGGAGCGGTCTCATCGGCAGAGACAAGCCTGAACAGCGCCGGGCGTGGCTCCCGGGCGGTCGCCGCATCGACGATAGCAGCGGCCTCGCCGCTATTGCCGACGAAGATGGCGATCACGGATTCGTCGGCATCCTTCAGCGCCTTGTCGAGCTCCTTGGGTGATGCAACCTGTCGGGTCTGGCAACCCATGAACGGGAGGATGTGATCGAGATAAGCCTGCTGCTGCTCGTCTGCCCCGGCCACGATGGCCAGGCAGGTCTTGGTGGCATCCATATCGCCTCGTACGCTGCTCATAAATCGACCCGTCAATGCGTCCTGAAACTTATATATATGACCAGCAGTTAAGCACCCAACCGCCCGAATGTCAAAAATACGACGCCCGAACAAAATTCGTTTCCCGGTCGATGAGCATCCGCCTTGACAGTACCCGTCGCTGACACAGGATAATGTGTCATCCCCGACACCGAAGCCTGCCCTTGAACACCATCCCACTGAGCCTGCTGTTTTCCTCGCTCGCCCTGCTGATCCTTCTCTCGGCCTTCTTCTCCGGTTCGGAGACGGCGCTGATGACCCTCAATCGCTACCGGCTGCGCCACAAGGCGGAGGAAGGCGAGCGCACCGCCCGCCTCATCGAGCGCCTGCTGCAGCGCCCGGAACGGCTCATCGGCCTGATCCTGCTGGGCAACAATTTCGTCAACATCCTCGCCTCGTCACTGGCCACCGTCATCGCCCTGCGACTCGGTGGCGAGAGCGCCATTGCCATTGCCGCCGGCCTGCTCACCCTGGTGGTGCTGATATTCGCCGAGGTGGCACCGAAGACCCTGGCTGCCCTGCATCCCGAGCGCATGGCCTACCCTGCTGCCTGGGTCTACACCCCACTGCTGCACCCCTACTCGCCCATCATGTGGCTGACCTGGGTGGTCAACTCCATTGCCAGCAGCCTGCTGAGGCTGCTGCGGCTCTATCCTGAGGACGAGGCCCGGCAGGCCCTGAGCCAGGAGGAGCTACGCACGGTGGTAAATGAAGCCGGGGCGATGATCCCACGACGGCACCAGAAGATGCTGCTGAGCATCCTCGACCTGGAGAAGGCCACCGTCGAAGACATCATGATCCCGCGCAACGAGATCACCGGCATCGATCTGGAAAAACCGCTCGACGAGATCCTCGACGCCA
>JANTHH010000245.1 GCA_024762485.1 Chromatiales bacterium | reverse complement strand
ACGAGGGCAGGCTGTCGGTGGAGCTGTCGCAGGTGCTGCCACTGGAGCAGGCCGCCGAGGCCCACCGGTTGATCGAGCAGGGTCACACACAGGGCAAACTGGTGCTGCGCTGCTGAGGACGGCCCTCAGCCATCCGCCGGGGTGTGGCGGGTGCGCACGAACAGCTCCACATCGTCTGCTGTTGCCAACCGGCGGTCAGGTCCGGTGGAGAGCAACCGGTAACCCGCCGGGTCTTCCAGCAACCGGACCGGCTCCCCCCAGCCGTCTTCCAGGTATTCACCGGGCAGCTCCATCTCGATCGCCAGGATCTGCAGATTCTTGACCGACCTGCTCTTGCTCCCGACCCATGTCTCCAGTGCCTCCCCGAGGCGTTGCAGCCGTGACTGGGTGACCGCAAGCGGTGATTGTTCGGGGCGCTGCCGACCGTCCGTCGCCGCCTCCACGGAATTGCGGGAGGCAAGGCCGTCACCGGCATTCGCCGGGTGGATCGAATCCAGCACACTCCACACGAAAAGGATCGACACCAGGCCGAAGACCAGCCCCACCAGCACACCGGTGCGGCTGGTGCCGCCCCGGCTGGCGATATCCACATCCGCCACATAGCTCATCATCTGGTGCAGATTGCGCAACGACGCGTTCACATGTCGAAAGTAAAGGTAATTGGCGAGCATCGGCCAGAACAGGCGATTGGCGACGATGGCCAGCAGACCGGCATAGACCAGCCTGGCGGGGCCCTCGCCCTGCAAGCCCATGAACAAGGCGATGCTCGGCAGGATCACCTCGGTGATGCCGATGACGAGGCCCCAGAGCCACATCTTGCGATACATCGCCCACAGGAAAGGGCTGACGAAGGCCCCCCAGTTCCAACTCAGGGGCAGCGATGACCGCCCACGCTGCGTGAAACGATCGAACACGCGGCGGTACTTCTCATTGGCCGGGCCGATGAACAGGGCCACCTGGTCCGGCCCCTGGAAGGCCTCTTCCTGTAACGGCTCCTGCCAGCCCGCGTCCCAGTGCTGCTGCGCCTGCGGCTGCGTCGGGTGCTGCGGCGTGGCCAATCGCTGTCCATCCTGCTGCGGGCGGGAGGGTGACGGTTTCCGGGGCGATGCCGGCGTAGCCGCAGGCGCCGGGCGCGATGGCGAAGCCATCTCCCCGGCAGCGGCGGCACCCTGTTCGGGGGGTAGATTCTTCAGCGCCAGCGGCACGCTATCCGGGCGGGCGCGCACGACGCTGGCGCGGATACCGATGGCCTCCAGCCGTGCCTGCATGTCCAGTGCCTCGTCGGCCGAGAACAGGTGATCGATGGGATGCTCGCCACCGATGAAGATCCTGTTCAGCTCGTTGACCGGGGCATCGAACAGCCGTGACAGGGCAGCCAACGCCTGGTCAGGGGTGAAGCCCGGCAGCACCGGACCGCTGAGTATCACCTCGTACTGCGCCTTGTGCACAGACATGTCGGCCGCCTGCCCGTCACCCCTCATGTGGACACCGCCTCCACCCGCAGCACCACGCCGTCCACCGCGACGACCCGGACCTTGCTGCCCGCGGGCAGGTCCGTGCCCTCGATCTTCCAGGTGGTGTCGTCCACCCGCACCTTGCCGACACCATTGACGATCGGCTCGTCGAGGGTGAATACCCGGCCGACATATTGTTCGCCACGCCGGTTCAGCTGCGGCTCGTCTGTCTGGATCGGGTTGCGGGTAAACCACCAGCGGCCCAGCGCCACACTGGCCAGGCCCAGCAACGCGAAGGCCAGCAACTGGGTCTGCCAGTCCAGCGTCGGGACGAGATAGAGCAGCAAGCCGACCGCCCCTGCGGCCAGCCCGATCCAGAGGAACACCACGCCGGGTGCGAACACCTCCAGGATCAGCAGCAGCAGCGCCAGCACCCACCAGTGCCAGTATTGAAGCTGTTGCAGCAGCGCCTCCATCAGGCCTTGTCCCCGCCCTTGGCCAGTGCATCCTTGGCCAGTTCGCCGATGCCGGCCAGCGAGCCGATCAGGCTGCTCGCCTCCAGCGGCATCATGATCACCTTGTTGCTCTCGGCGCTGCCGATCTGCTGCAGCGCCTCGGTGTATCGCTGCGCGACGAAATAGTTGATGGCGTTGATGTCGCCCTTGGCGATGGCCTCGGATACCATCTGGGTCGCCTTCGCCTCCGCCTCGGCAAGACGTTCGCGGGCCTCCGCCTCGCGGAAGGCCGCCTCCTTCTGCCCCTCGGCGGTGAGGATGGCAGACTGCTTCTCGCCCTCGGCCTTGAGGATCTCTGACTGACGCAGGCCCTCCGCCTCGAGGATCTGGGCACGCTTGAGACGCTCCGCCTTCATCTGCCGCGCCATGGCGTCCACCAGGTCGCGCGGCGGGCTGATGTCCTTGATCTCGATGCGGGTCACCTTCACCCCCCAGGGGGTGGTGGCATCATCCACCACGGTCAGCAGCTGGGCGTTGATCTTGTCGCGGTTGGACAGCAGCTCATCCAGGTCCATGGAGCCCATGACGGTGCGGATGTTGGTCATGGTGAGGTTGAGGATGGCGCGAAACAGGTCATTGACCTCGTAGGCGGCCTTGGGTGCATCGAGGATCTGGAAGAACACCACCCCGTCGGCAGTCACCATGGCGTTGTCGCGGGTGATCACCTCCTGCGAGGGCACGTCCAGCACCTGCTCCATCATGTTCAGCCTGGCGCCGATCCGGTCCACCAGGGGGACGATGAAGCCCAGGCCCGGTCGCAGGGTACGGGTGTAACGGCCGAAGCGTTCAACGGTGTATTCGTTGCCCTGTGGCACCCGCTTGACACCGAGCACGATAAGCACGATGACGAATACCACCAGGACCAGAATGACGACTTCCATGCGGACTCTCCAGTTGACCAGGTGGGAAGTATACCCACTCCTCGACGACGAGGTGCCGGGCTTGCGTTAAGATCGCCCCAGCCACCCCTCAGACAGACCATGACAGATTACGCCAAACCACCCAAGTCACTGTTGCGCAAGGTCGGACGCGCCATCGCAGACTACGACCTCATCCGCGAGGGCGACCGCATCCTGCTCGGCGTGTCCGGCGGCAAGGACTCGCTGTCGCTGCTGCAGATCCTGCTGCATCTGCGCACCTATGCGCCGGTGAAGTTCGAGCTGGGCGTGCTCACCGTCGATCCCGAGGTCGAGGGCTTCGAGCCGTCGACCCTCAAGGCCTACTACGACCAGCTGGGTGTGCCCTGGCACTATGCCGAGCAGCCGATCATGCAGCAGGCGCAGGCGCACATGGACGGCGATTCGTTCTGCGCCTACTGCTCGCGCATGAAGCGCGGCATCATGTACAGCACCTGCCGCGAGCACGGCTATAACGTGCTGGCACTGGCGCAGCACCTGGACGATCTGGCCGAGAGCTTCCTCATGTCCGCCTTCCACGGCGGCCAGCTGCGCACCATGAAGTCGCACTACCTGAACGACGCCGGCGATATCCGCATCATCCGCCCGCTGGTCTACGTGCGCGAGACCCAGACCGGCGCCTTCGCCGCCGAGGCGGGGCTGCCGGTGATCCCCGACTCCTGCCCCGCCTGTTTCAGCGCCCCCACCCAGCGCGAACACATGAAACAGCTGCTGGCGCAGGAGGAGCGGCTCAACCCCAACCTGTTCGCCAACCTGCTGCACGCCATGCGACCGCTGCTGACCGAAGGCGGCATCCCCGGCGCAGACAACAAAGCCGC
>JANTHH010000244.1 GCA_024762485.1 Chromatiales bacterium | reverse complement strand
CCATCGTCACAGTAACCGACCAGCAGGCCCCACTGGTTCAGGCTGTACTGGATCGCCTTGTAGGTGAGACTGTCCTTCGGTACCCGACTGGCGTTCGCCTGCAGCCAGTCTTTCAGGTCAGCGAGTAGCGGCTGGCTGAGTTGTTGCCGCTGCGCCGTTTTCTGTTCCGGCTTCAGATCCTTGATCCGTGCTTCGATCGCGTACAGTTTGCGGATTTTGCTGATCGCGACATCGGCTTTGCTGACCCGCTGGACCTTTTTCTTCTTCGGCGCCGCCTTGCTGGCCTCGACGAACTTGCGCCGGGCATGATCCCAACAACCGATACGGGTGATCGGGTTGTCCCGGCACACTTTGTTATAGCCGGCATAGCCGTCGGCCTGCAGCACACCTGCGTAACCGTCAAGCAGGCGTGCCGGAACCTCCTCGCTGCGTGAGGCGTCGTAGTGGAACAGCACCACCGGCTGCCCGGGCGGGCCACCCCGGACCAGCCACATCCATTTGTCCGACGTAGCGACTTTGCCGTCCTCCTTGAGTACCTGGATACGGGTTTCGTCGGCTTGGAGGTAATCACCCGACAGCTGATGTTCCTGTAACAGGTTGATCAGCGGTTTGAACACGTCGTCCAGACGGATAATCCAGTTCGCCATCGCCGTTCGGCTGATGTTGCCGCCATAGCGCGCCAGGATCTTCTCCAGGCGATACAGCGGCAAGGCATCGACGTACTTGGCGACCAGGATGTAGGCCAGCAACTGCACGCTGGCGATGCACTTGCCCAGCGGGTGAGGCGCTCGGGCGGCGGCCCGGATCAGTTGCTCACCGTTCTCGTCCTCGAACACCGCCTTTTCCTGCCAGTATTCGATCACCTGGGCCTTGGCCGGGACGATATCCAGCTCTTCCTTGATCTTGGTAAAGAAGGTGCGACTCGCGCCGGCTTTCTCTTCGTCGCTCAGGGCGATATCGACACGGACCCGTGGCAGCTTGTCGGCGAAGCCTGCGCGCTTTTTGCGCGGCGCCTTCCGGCGAGGCGGCTCGCCGGCCTCGGCCAGTTGCTGTTCGACATCGCTCAGCGTCTGTTCCAGTTCGGCCTCGTCGAAGAAGTCGCCCTGGAACGGCAGCTTCTCGCTGCTCGAGCCAAAGCGCCGCAGCTTGGCCAGGCGCAGTTCTTCTTCCAGCAACTTGAGCAGCTTCTGCTGTTCGGTAATGACGTGTTGGTGATCAGCGAGGGTGCGCTGGTGCCCAGCGATGACCTGATCGCGCTCAGCAATGAGCTGCTCCTTTTGCTCAAGAAGCGCGTCTTTTGAGGCCACCAACTCCAGCAATTCCGACACCGTCGGAGGAGCTGAAAGTGCCTGTTTTTCTGAGGATTTATGTGCCGACGGCATGCCCGTAATTGTATCATGCAACCGGCCTTTTTCCGCTCAGAATGTGGCCTCATAATGCAACTTTCGATGCCCTTTCATCAGGCTGATATCGTAGCCGTCGAGCAGCCAGTTGATCTGCTCGCCCGTCAGCGGCATGACCTCGTCTTCTGCTCGCGGCCAGCGGAACTTCTCTTCGGCCAGGGCCTTGTAGTACAGCACAAAACCGTTGTCCTCCCAGAACAACAGCTTGATCTTATCGCGCCGCCGATTGGTAAAGGCATACAGACCCCCGTCAAACGGGTTGTGCTCAAGTTCCTGCTCGACAATGGCGGCAAGGCCCCGGTAACTTTTACGGAAATCTACAGGATTCCGGTACAGGTAGATCCGCGGCATCGACAGTGCCGGTCGCAGATACCGGTTCATTACAGCCGCGCCAGTAGTTGCTCGGCCAACGCCAAGTTCTCAGCCGTCACGCCCCGCAGTTCAATCCCATTGGGTAAGCGAATCGTCAGTTGATCCACTCCCGACGGCGCGACCACCGGAACAAAACCGGACCGTCGGTGCGCTGTCGCAGGCGCCACCGCGCCTTGCCGTCGAAACTTTCTTAACCAGTAGCCAAAGTTCGGATAGTTCAGATCGTTCGCTTTGCAGAACGCCTGCTGACTTTGACCCGATGCCTGCCAGGCATCGATCTGTTCTTTCCAGTATTGCGCACGGGTATCGGCAGTGGATTGGTCGGTCATCTTGCTCTCCTGACGTGGGTGACAGGGGACAGTGTTCGTCATGCGCGCGCGGGAAAACAGACGTCGATTTGAGGGCGCTTACCGGCAATTCATCAGATAGGACAGGAAATGGGGATCGAAACCATCGCCGAATTCGTCGAAGACGAAGAGATCCTGCAGGCCCTCAAGCAACTCGGTGTCAATTACGGCCAGGGCTTTGGCCTACGCAGGCCGGTTCCTTACGTGTAAACCGGGTCGAGACGAAAGTCATAATGGACCGGATGATGAAATCTGGGCCGCTCAGCGCAGCAAACAGGCCCTGCCCGGCCACCATGAAAATCGACCTTACGGCTGGCAGTCTCTACGCCATGGACGCGAGCTTACATCCGGAGCGGCGGCTATAAGCCTCAGATTCTGAAGCTACCAATCGCGCGATGCAGCCGCTCTGCTGAAGCCTCCAACTGCTGACCCGCAATCGCTGTACTGCGAGAATGCTCAGCCGACTCTTCCGATACGTGCCGGATGTTGGTGACACTCTCGTCGATATCGTCTGCAACCGAGCTTTGCTCGTTTGATGCAACCGCTATCTGCATATTCATTTCAGCAATCGTGCCAATGGCCTGTGCAATCTTGCCGAGTGACTCTGCTGCACGCTCGGCGTGCTCGACGCTGTCTTGTACGCGATCCTGACTTCGCCGCATATCGCCGACTGCATTAGAGGCCGCATTCTGCAGGCTCTCGATCATCGTTGCGATCTCCTGCGTCGAAGTCTGCGTACGGCTGGCCAGCGTCCGTACCTCGTCGGCAACCACGGCAAATCCGCGTCCTTGCTCGCCAGCGCGTGCGGCTTCAATCGCGGCGTTGAGTGCGAGGAGATTGGTCTGTTCAGCGATACCTTTTATCACGTCGAGAACCACGCCGATGTTGGCAGTATCCGCCTCGAGGGTATTGAGCGCCTCGCTGGTACATTCCACTTCCTTCGCTACATTTTCAATGTAGTGGGCCGTTTCATGTACGATCTTACTGCCAAATTCAGACTCTTCACGCGCCTTTTTCGCCGCTTCTGCGGCACTTCCAGCGCTTCCTGAGACCTCTCGTGCAGATGCGGACATCTCGGTAACCGCTGTGGCAACCTGGCCGATATCGCTTTCCTGTCTGCGCACGCCTTCGTTTGTTTCCTCCGCAACGCCACGAACCGACGAGGCAGCATCACTCACACTGTTCGCTGCCTCGATAACACTCTCCAACATCTCGTGGAGATTACTGACCATTGTCTGCATTGCGGACAACATCTGACCGGTCTCGTCGCGGGCGTTTTGCACCGGGACCTCTACGCTTAGGTCACCCTCGGCGATGGAACTGGCCACACGTGCCGCAATCTTCAGCGGCCGGGTGATACTGCGGGTTATCGCAAATGCTGCCAATCCACCGACCAGGAAGGCAATGATGCTCAGCGACATGACCAACAAGCGGCCCGATGTGGAGGCCTTTTCTGCCTCTGCTACCGCTTGCATCGCGCGGGACTCAAGATAAGCCAGGGTATCGTCCAAGGTACCGAGAAGAAGCAGCTGCGCATCGCGCAGCTTGTCACGAACAACCTCTGCCGCCTCTTCGTGCGAGTCTG
>JANTHH010000243.1 GCA_024762485.1 Chromatiales bacterium | reverse complement strand
GGCCGCACCGGCAGATTCGCCCTGGCCACCAGCCGCACGATGCGGGTCCGGTCCTCCTCGCTCAACCACCCCAATCGGCACGACATATCGGCAGCCATGCACATACCCGCCGCCACGGCCTCGCCGTGCAGCCACTCGCCGTACCCCATGCCTGTCTCGATGGCATGACCGAAGGTGTGTCCCAGATTGAGTAGTGCCCTGCTGCCGGCCTCTTTCTCGTCTGCCGCAACGATTCTCGCCTTGTCCGCGCACGAGCGTTCTATCGCATGGGCCATCGCGTCTGCGTCCTGGGCGAGGAGGGCATCCATGTTGGCCTCGAGCCAGGCGAAGAATTCAGCGTCATCGATGAGCCCGTACTTGATCACCTCGGCGATCCCTGCAGACAATTGGCGGGCCGGCAGGGTTTTCAGGCTCTCGGTATCGGCAATGACACAACGGGGCTGGTGGAAGGCCCCGATCATGTTCTTGCCCAACGGGTGATTGACTCCGGTCTTGCCGCCGACAGACGAATCCACCTGGGACAGCAGGGTGGTCGGCACCTGAACGAAATCGACGCCACGCTGGTAGGTCGCGGCGGCAAACCCTGTCATGTCGCCGACCACGCCGCCGCCAAGCGCCAGCAGGGTGCAGCGACGGTCGAAACGGGCACCGAGCAGGGCATCGTAGACCCGGTTCAGGACCTCCAGATTCTTGTACTGCTCGCCATCGGGCAGGATCACCTGTTCCGTGCGGAAGGCCCCGAGCGCACCGAGCAGCTGTTCGAGGTACAGCGGCGCCACCGTCTCGTTGCTCACCACCATCACCTGCTGACCGCGGATGTGGCGCTCGTAGAGGGCTGCATCGCCCAGGATGCCGGGGCCTATGTAAATGGGATAGGCGCGCTCGCCCAGATCAACGGTCAGGGTACGCACTGCCATCGTCCTCACTTTGAGCCATCGGTCCTGAGTAGTTGTTCTGTGACGACGGGGATGCTGCCACGCCTCAGGACTCCTCGATCTGTCTGATGATATCCCGTGTTACCGCTGCGGCAGATCGCCCCTCGGTCGAGACCACCATGTCCGCTGTCTCACGATAGAGGGGGTCGCGGATCGACATCAATTCCTCGAGGCGGGCCTTCGGATCCTCGGTCTGGAGCAGTGGCCGGTTACGGTCCCGGTGCGTACGCTCGAACTGCTGGTCCGTGCTGCAGGCCAGGTAGACCACCAGGCCCCGTGCCGAGAGGTGACGGCGATTGTCAGCGTCCATTACCACGCCGCCGCCGGTCGCCAGTACCTGACCATCGCGTTGCGTGAGGTCCTCCACCACCTGCCGCTCCCGGCTGCGGAAGCCCGACTCGCCTTCGTATTCGAAGATGGTTGGAATATCGACACCGGTCCGCCGCTGGATTTCCTGGTCCGTATCGTCGAAATCCATACCCAGCTGCTGGGCAAGCTGCTTGCCGATAGTCGTTTTCCCGGCGCCCATGGGCCCGATTAGAAAGATCCTGTTAGGTTTGGTCATAGCGGGATGATACGCCAACAGGCCACCCCGTCCGCAAGGGGCGGTGTGGCCTGCTGATGTGGTGGAACGAAAATGCGTTCAGTTGCGTATTGCGAGGGTGTCTTTGAGGATCTTCGGCGTCACGAAGATCAGCAGCTCACTGTTTTCATCCTGTTGCTGCTCCTGGCGGAATAGCACACCCACCGCCGGCAGGTCACCGAAGAATGGAACACTGCTGCGTGACGTCGACTTGTTGCGCTCGAACACGCCACCGAGGACAACCGTCTCACCGTTGTCCACCAGCACGGAGGTCTCGAGCGAGCGGGTATCGACAGGCGGCACGCCCAGTACCGAACGACTGAAGTCGGGGCTGTCCTTGTTCACCTTCAGGTCCATGATCACCCGATCGTCAGGCGTGATGTGGGGGGTGACCTCCAGCTGCAGCACCGCCTCCTTGAAGGAGACGGCCGTGGCGCCACTGGAAGATGCCTGCTGATAGGGGATCTCCACACCCTGCTTGATTGTGGCCGTGTTCTGATCGGCAGTGATCACACGAGGACTGGAGACGATCTCGCCCTTGCCCTCCTGTTGCATCGCACTCAATTCGAGGCGGAGCAGGTGGGCGCCGGCCTTGCCGAGGACGAAGTTGACCGCACCACCGGAGCCTGCAGCCAGCGTCTGCGGCAGGTTGACCAGCAGATTTTCATTATCACCTCCACCGGTGACGATGAAGGGTCCCGCCACTGCGGTGGCATCCAGATCACCTGCCAGGCCGCCGCCGACAACCAGGGTATTGCCCTCCAGCTGGTCAGGCTGGACCACGCCGCTCAGTCCGAGTTTTACACCCAGGTCCTTGGCGAAGTCGTTGTTGGCAATGACGATGCGCGACTCGACCAGCACCTGGCGAACCGGGATATCCAGTTTGTTGACGAGATCGCGGATCTCGTCGAGCTTCGCCGCCGTATCCTGTATCAGCAGGGTATTCGTACGCTCGTCGATGGTGACGCTGCCACGCTCGGAAAGCAGCTTGTTTTCCTTGCTCTTGAGCAATACAGAAAGGTCAGACGCCTTGGCATAGTTCACCTGCACCAGCTCGGAGCGCAGCGGCGCCAGTTCTTCAATCTGCTGCTGGGACTCGAGTTCGAGCTTCTCCCGCGCAGCGATCTCCTCGGTGGGGGCTACCAGGATCACGTTGTCGGTGCGGCGCATCGACAGGCCCTTGGTCTTGAGGATGATGTCCATCGCCTGGTCCCAGGGCACGTTGCGCAGGCGCAGCGTGATCCGACCCGTCACGGTGTCGCTGACGACCATGTTCAGACCGGTGAAATCGGCCAGCAGCTGCAACACTGCGCGGACCTCGATATCCTGAAAATTGAGCGAGAGCCGTTCGCCGGAATAGACCAGGCGCTCTTTCTGCAGCGCCTCCTTCTCCGCCTTGCTCAATGGGCGGAATTCAACCGTGTAGCGGTTGTTCGCCTGGTAGGCCAGGTGTTCATATTCGCCACTTGCGGCAATCGCCATACGGACATTGTTGCCATCGGGCCGTGTTTCGATCCGGGTGACAGGGGTCGCAAAATCGGTCACGTCCAGGGTGCGCGCCAGCTCATCAGGGATGCTCGCATCCACGAACTCGAGGATGACCTGGTCACCCTGCTGACGCATGTCGACCACTGTCGAAGGATCCTCCAGGTCGATCTCGACCCGTCCTTCACCATCCGGGCCGCGGCGGAAATCCACACCCTTGATTGCCTTGTGCGCCCCGCTGCTGACCTTGCCGGACGCAGAGACCCGTGGCGCGGGGGCCGTGGTGGAAACTGTGCTACCCGTGCTGCCGCCACTGATATCGACGATGAGGCGATTGCCATTACTGTCAATGGTATACGGCACGGCATCGAGCAGATTGATGACGACCCGGGTCCGGCCCTTGGCCTCGATCGCCGTCACGCTGCGCGCCACACCGACGCCGATCGCCTTGGACTTCTTGTCCAAGGCACTGGTGGTGTCCGGCAGGTCGATGGCTATCCTGGCAGGGTTGTCCGTCGTGAAACTCAGCGGCGAATCGACCGGTGCGTCGGTGGTCAAGACGACCTCGACCCGCTCTCCGGGCAGTGATGAGAAGGTGATATCCCGGAGCACATTTGCCATCACGGTCACTGGCAGAAATGCGGTCACGGCGAGCAATCCGAAGAGGCCACCTGTGCTGATTGTCTTGATCTTGCTGTCGAACATCATGGTTCTCCGTATCACTTCTC
>JANTHH010000242.1 GCA_024762485.1 Chromatiales bacterium | reverse complement strand
CCCACCATGCCGGTGCCGACGTTGTCGGCTTCCTTGTCCATGGTGCCCACGTTGCGGGGATTCTCGTAATGGTCGATTACCTTGTCGCTGTATGCCATGGTCCTAACCTCTGATTAATCTGTGATGGATCGTCCGCTCAGTGTGCGGCCCATTGTACCGACTTCAGGTCGATGCCTTCCTTGTACATGTCCCACAGGGGAGACAGCTCGCGCAACCGCTCCACCTGCTCGCGCACCACGGAGAGGACGTAGTCGATCTCCTCCTCGGTGGTGAAGCGGCCGATGCTGAAGCGCAGCGAGCTATGTGCCAGTTCATCGTCGCGCCCCAGTGCACGCAGCACGTAACTGGGTTCCAGGCTGGCAGAGGTGCAGGCGGAGCCCGAACTCAACGCCATGTCCTTGAGAGCCATCAGCAGGCTCTCGCCTTCGACGAAGTTGAAGCTGACGTTGAGGTTGCCGGCAACACGCTGTTCCAGGTCGCCATTCAGATAGACCTCTTCCATGTCCTTGAGGCCTTCCCAGAGACGGTTGCGCAGGGCCAGCACACGGGCGTTCTCGGCGTCCATCTCCTCCTTGGCGATGCGGAAGGCTTCGCCCATGCCGACGATCTGGTGGGTGGCCAGTGTGCCGGAGCGCAGGCCCCGCTCATGACCACCACCATGCATCTGCGCCTCCAGACGTACCCGAGGCTTGCGGCGCACATAGAGCGCGCCCATGCCTTTGGGTCCGTAGATCTTGTGTGCAGAGAAACTCATCAGGTCGACCTTCAGCGTCTGCAGGTCGATCGGCACCTTGCCGGCTGACTGTGCGGCATCCACGTGGAACACCACCTTGTTGTCGCGGCAGATCTCACCGATGGCGGCGATGTCCTGAATGACGCCGATCTCGTTGTTGACGTGCATCACCGAGGCGAGGACGGTGTCGTCGCGCAGCGCGGCACGGAATTTGTCGAGGTCGAGCAGGCCATTCGGCTCGACGTCCAGGTAGGTCACCTCGTAACCTTCGCGCTCGAGCTGGCGGCAGGTATCGAGCACGGCCTTGTGCTCGGTCTTGACGGTGACCACGTGCTTACCCTGCTTCTGATAGAAGTGTGCCGCGCCCTTGATGGCCAGGTTGTCCGACTCGGTCGCACCGGAGGTCCAGACGATCTCCTTGGGGTTGGCATTGACCAGTGACGCCACATCACGGCGCGCCTGCTCGACGAGCTCGTCTGCCTGCCAGCCGAAGCTGTGGCTGCGCGAGGCCGGATTGCCGAAGACACCCTCAGGGGTCAGGCAAGCGCACATCTTCTCAGCAACACGCGGGTCAACCGGCGTGGTGGCGGAATAATCAAGGTAAATGGGGAGTTTCATCACAGCGCTCCGAATACTACGGTTACATTCCGTTCCGTTCAGGCCGAAACGGAATCGTCTGCCTCTTTGAGGCTGTCGAGTTCTACTGACGGCGACACCTGTTCCCCGTCCTGGACACCTTCTTCACCGGATGCCTGTCGGTCCATCAGGTCCTGAAGGCTGATCTGGTTGAGATAATCATGGATCTGGCTGCTCAGGTCATGCCAGAGGTCATGTGTCAGGCAGCGCTGGTTGTTCTGGCAGTTGTGGGCGCCGCCGCAACGGGTGGTGTCCACGTTCTCATCCACCGCGGTGATCACCTCGGCGACGAAGATCTCGCCGGCATCGCGGCCCAGCGAATAACCTCCGCCGGGGCCACGTACGCTGCCGACCAGCTCACGCCGACGCAAGCGGGAGAACAGCTGCTCCAGGTAGGAGAGCGAGATGCCCTGCCGCTGGGCGATTTCCGACAACGTGATCGGGCCATTTCCATGATGAATAGCCAGATCAAGCATGGCGGTGACGGCATAGCGCCCCTTGGTGGTCAGCCTCATGTGATCGCTCCCAGATAGATCCGGCGGCAACTATACAATACTTACTAAATTAGTCAAGAATTCCCGCCCGGTGTTCCACCCGCCTGGGAGTCATCGCTCGCCTCGTGATTTTCCTCTTTGTTTTCAATGACATCGTCAGCACCCGAGACGATCTCGCAGGTATCCAGCTCGGGCAAATCGGCCATATCTTCCGGGTACCCCATATTGCGCAGGGTTTCGCACATCCGCTCCATCTTCCTGTCCACCACGTGCAGATGATCGAGCATGCAGTTGATGGCATGTGCGACGGGATCCGCGGCATCGGCAGTGGCACCATAGGCGTCGAAACCGATCTTCTCTGCCATCTTCTCCCGATGGGCCTTGATCTCTTCGCGGCTGCGCTCGATAAGCCGCCCCGGGACACCGACCACGGTGACCCCCGCGGGCACGGCCTTGACCACCACGGCATTGGAGCCGATACGGGCGCCGTCACCAATCTCGATCGGGCCGAGGACCTTGGCGCCGGCACCCACCACCACGTCATTTCCCAGGGTCGGATGCCGCTTGCCCTTCTGCCAGCTGGTGCCACCGAGCGTGACACCGTGGTAGAGGGTGACATCGTCACCGATCACAGCGGTCTCGCCGATGACCACGCCCATGCCATGATCAATGAAAAAACGGCGGCCGATCACGGCGGCAGGATGGATCTCGATGCCGGTGACAAAGCGGGCCAGATTGGAGACGATGCGCGCCACCCACTTCAGGCCCAGTCCCCACAGACCATGGGCCAGCCGATGGATCAGCACCGCATGCAGGCCCGGGTAGGTCGTCAGCACCTCGAAGGCATTGCGCGCGGCCGGGTCGCGTTCGAAGACGCTGTCGATATCCTCGCGCAGACGGTCAAACATGGTCACTCCCGGACATCCTCGGCATCGTGGTGCGGCCGCTGATTCTAACCTGTTTCGACACGACTTTGGCGGCAAGGAAAACCATTCAGTCGCGGGCGGATTTCCGGCCCTGGGCGGCGCTGAGGATGCCCCGCAGTATCTGCACATCCTCCCTGTCCGGCTCCGCGCGCAGGAACAGGCGACGCAACCTACGCATCAGCTTCTGTGCATGCTGACTGTCTGCGAAACCGATATCACCCAGCGCCTGCTGCAGGTGATCGAAAAACCCCTGCAACTCGGCGGCGCTGGCCAGCTGTCGGGGTGTGGCAGGCGGCGGCTCGGCATCCCGTGTGCCCATCAGCAATTCGTAGCCGATCACTTGCACTGCCATGGCGATATTGAGCGAGCTGTAATCTGGGTTCGCCGGGATATGCACCAGGTAGCGACAGCGGGCGAGCTCGTCGTTGGTGAGCCCGGAGCTCTCGCGCCCAAAGAGGATGGCGACGGGTCCCTGCGGGCTCTCCGAAAGTACCCGGGTGGCCGCAGCGCGAGGGTCAAGCTGCGGCCATTGCACTGATCGCAATCGCGCGCTGGCACCGACCACCAGGCGGCAATCGGCGATGGCCTCATCCAGGCTCCCGCAGACACGGGCAGCGGCGAGAATGTCGTCCGCCCCCGAGGCACGCGCGGTGGCATCGGCATGGGGGAAAACCGCCGGCTCGACCAGCACCAATTGCTCGAGACACATATTCTTCATGGCCCGTGCCACGGCACCGATGTTGCCGGGGTGCGAGGTGTTGACCAGGACGATACGGATATTCTTCAGCATGGCCGACTAGCTTAACCGAGAGCCGGCACTGCGGCAGCTTATTTTCTTTATCCGCTCTCACCCTTCCGGTATCCTTGGCCGGCTATGAAACCGACAACCAACATCGCCGTTCGTGCCGCCCGCCAGGCCGGCCAGTTACTGCTCCGCTACCAC
>JANTHH010000241.1 GCA_024762485.1 Chromatiales bacterium | reverse complement strand
ATCTGTGGCCAGGGGCCATCGGATCACCCGGACCTGGCTGACTGGCTGCTGCAGCACGAGATCAGCAGTATCTCGCTGAACCCTGACACGGTAGTCGATACCTGGCTGTTTCTTGCGCGCTCCGACGCTAGTACCCTGAATTGACGAATTCCCCGATGAGCGAACAGACCCTGCCCGCGGGGCAGACCACCGACCAACTGCGCCAGGCGCTGGCGGAGCGTTTCCGGCTGATCGTCGATCCGGCCCATGTGCTGGTGACCGCAGACGAGTTGCGTCCCTACGAATGCGATGGCTTGTCAGCCTATCGCCACGTGCCCCTGATCGTGGTGCTGCCCGGCGCCATAGCCGAGGTGCAGGCGATCCTGCGCATCTGCAGTGAACTACAGGTGCCGGTGGTTGCTCGGGGCGCCGGAACGGGCCTCTCCGGGGGTGCGTTGCCCCACGAGCGTGGCGTACTGCTCTCGCTCGCCCGCTTCAACCGTATCCTCGACCTCGATGTGGCCAACTGCCGGGCCCGGGTGCAGCCCGGCGTGCGCAACCTGGCCATCAGCGAGGCGGCCTCGCCACACGGTCTCTACTACGCCCCGGACCCCTCGTCGCAGATCGCCTGCTCCATCGGTGGCAATGTGGCCGAGAATGCCGGTGGCGTGCATTGCCTGAAATACGGCCTGACGGTGAACAACATCCTGATGATCAAGCTGGTCACCATCGATGGTGAACTGGTGACCATCGGTGGTGGCGGGCTCGATGGTCCCGGCTATGACCTGCTGGCGTTGATGACCGGCTCCGAGGGCATGCTCGGTGTGGTGGTGGAGGTGATGGTCAGGTTGCTGCCGGTCCCCGAGCGCGCGCAGGTGGTGCTCGCGGCCTTCGATGACGTGGTCGAGGCGGGCAGGGCCGTGGCCGATGTGATCGCCGCCGGCATCCTGCCCGCTGGGTTGGAGATGATGGACAACCCGGCCATCCGCGCCGCTGAGGACTATGCCCATGCCGGCTATCCCACCGATGCCGCTGCCATCCTGCTGTGTGAGGTGGACGGCAGCAATGCCGAGGTGTCAGAGGATATCGCCCGCGTGCGCAAGCTGCTGCTGTCCTCCGGTGCGACAGAGGTCCGTACCGCCAGCGATGACCTGGAACGCGCCCGTTTCTGGGCCGGGCGCAAGGCGGCCTTTCCGGCGGTGGGTCGCATCTCGCCGGATTATTACTGTATGGACGGCACCATCCCGCGGCGCCAGCTTCCCCATGTGCTGGCGGAGATCGCCCGCCTGTCCGACGATTACGATCTGAAGGTCGCCAACGTGTTTCATGCCGGCGACGGCAACCTGCATCCGCTGATTCTCTACGATGCGAATATCCCGGGCCAGTTGGAGAAGACCGAGGAATTCGGCGGCCGTATCCTCGAGCTGTGTGTGGCCGTCGGCGGCACCATCACCGGCGAGCATGGTGTCGGCATGGAGAAGATCAACCAGATGTGCGTGCAGTTTCCGCCCGCGGAACTGACCGTGTTCCACTCGGTGAAGGCGGTGTTCGACCCGCAAGGTCTGCTCAACCCGGGCAAGGCGATCCCGACACTCGCCCGCTGCGCCGAGTTCGGCGCCATGCACGTCCATCACGGTGAACTCAGCTTCCCGGATATAGAGCGTTTCTGAGCCGACCTCCCCAATCGGCGGGGCCGGGACTCAAGAATTCCTGATCGCGGCCGATTTCCCGCACATCGGGGACACAAGGGCATCCAGAGAAAGATGTTCACAGATCGAAACCTCTTGCTGGCGGTCATCGGGCTTGTGGTGCTGGCGCTTTTTGTCGCCAGTCTCTATCGCAAATACCAGGAGAGCCAGGCGATACGGCGCCAGCGGATTGCCATGTTGCTGGCGGGGGTCGAGCAGCTCGAACGTGTACTCGATCGCATCCATACCCTGGGCCTGTCGCGCGAGTTGCGTGTGCTGCTGCGCGGCGATCTGGTCAGGCGACTCAGGGCGGTACAAGCGGTCTTCCCCGGCTATCCCGGGATACAGGGGCGCATCAGGCAGGCCCGTAGTCAGATGGATGCCGAGGGGCCGGCCGCGCCTGCGCGCCAGAAGAGTACCGACAAGGCGATGCTGAGCGAGCAGTTGAATGCCCTTGCCGAGCTGCGCCATATTCTCACCGCAGGGGGGCTCTCCAAACCACTGGACGGACCCGCTCTGCAGGGATTCCTGAGTGAGCTCGATGCGGCCCGGTTGCGCATTCAGTTCGATTACCATCTGGCGATGTACGAGGCCTACCGTAGCGCGGATTCCACTGCCCAGGCACGCAGCCACCTGATGGCGCTCGGCAAGCTGGTCGAAGCGGCGCAGCTGCCTGGTGAGGACATCGAGTCCATGCGGCAGGAGGTACAGCGTCTGAATCAGCGTGAGCTGGGCGAGGCGCTGAAAGCGGAGCCGGGTGCCGCGCATGCGGCGGGCGGCTGACCCGTCCGTCCAGCCATATGCTCAGGACCTGAACAGATCCTCGGCAGCCGCGCGGAGCGCATCGATCGAGGGGGCGTCGCGATCCCCCGTGTTGTGCCTGACCGGCTCGAAGTAGTCGCAGAAGTTTGCCCGGGTCTTGTCGGTGACATAGTCTGCCACCGGTTCACTGCAGTCGTTGTTCAATCCCGGCTTGTGGAAGCGGCAGTTGCGGCAGACATGCGTGGCCTTCTGACAGGCGGGACAGCGTCCCTCGCGCACATAATCCGTACTCGTCAGCCGCTCGCCGCATGACCAGCAGTCACCTGCGCTGTCCTTGCCCATGGGTTTCTCCGTCTTGCCTGATTCCCGAAGACGTTACCATACCCCTCGTTGTTGATGTTTTTAGCCCTGATTGCAGGCTCTGCCTGGAGGAGTTGAATGATGGTGCGTCGTTCGTGGTCGTTGCTCGGGATCTGCCTGCTGTTCCTTTCGAGCGGGGCAACTGCCGGAGTGGCTGCCCTGGTGGACGCCGACTGGTTGGAGGCCAATCGGCAGGAGCCGGGGATCGTGCTGCTGGATATCCAGGAGGAAAAGGCATTTGCCCGCTACCACCTGCCGGGTGCTCTCAGTGCGCCCTATAGCCGCTGGCGGACGCGCGAGGGTATGTATCCCGGCAAGGAGCGGCTGGTGGCCTATCTCGGCCGGCTTGGTATCTCCGCCAGCGACCACCTGGTCATCATCTCCACCGGCCTGTCGGCGGGCGACATGGCGGCCTCGGCCAGGGTCTACTGGACGCTGTACATGCTCGGCCATCCCGCCATGTCTGTGCTGAATGGCGGGCTCGCCGACTATGCCCGGCAGTACGGCATGAAAGGCCTGACCTCAGGGGCCATGGAAAAGCCCGCGGTCACCGTCTACAAGCCCGCAGCCGCCTCGCAGAACCCGCTGGATGCCGGAGAGGTGGCTGCGGCACTCAAGCGCGGCGACCAAGGCGTCGATGCGCGCTCAGTGGCGGAATATCTCGGCCTGCGGCGCGGTGGTCCGAAGGAGCGCCCCGGCACCCTCCCCGGCGCGCTTAATCTGCCCTACGACTGGCTGACGGTTGCGGGGGGAGGGGAGTTGCTGCCCGTCCCGGCCATCAAGCGCCTGATGGCGGCGCAGTCGATCCCGCAGGGGGGCGCACAGATCCATTTCTGCCATACGGGCAGTCGCGCGGCACTGACCTGGTTTGTCGATCATGCCTTGCTGGGAAACGGGGAGGCCCGGCTCTATGACGGGTCGATGGCCGAATGGGCCAGGCAGCGGGATCTGCC
>JANTHH010000240.1 GCA_024762485.1 Chromatiales bacterium | reverse complement strand
CTGAGCATCGTGTTGCCGGCGCTGAACGAGGCCAGATCACTCGACACCCTGCTTCCCGCCTTGGAGGAACGATTCCCGGAGGCGGAGATCATCGTGGTCAACGATGGCTCCACCGACGACACGGCGGCGGTGTGCGAGCGCCATCGTGTGCGCATGGTGAGGAATCCCTACCGCATGGGCAACGGCGCATCCATCAAGCGCGGGGCCCGCGCAGCCAGGGGCCGGATCCTCGCCTTCATGGATGCCGACGGCCAGCACCAGCCGGAGCAGCTGGCACGGCTGCTGAAACGTTTCCACAGCGACGATTACGACATGGTGGTCGGTGCGCGCCGCTCGCATCACCAGGCCAGCCGCTGGCGTGGACTCGCCAACCGCACCTTCAACCGGCTGGCCAGCTGGATGACCGGGCAGCCGGTACTGGATCTGACCAGTGGCTTCCGTGTGGTACGTGCGGCACGCTTCAAGGAATTCCTGCACCTGCTGCCCAACGGTTTTTCCTACCCCACCACCATCACCATGGCCTTTTTCCGCTCGGCCTTTACCGTGGCCTACGAGCCGGTGGAGGTGGAGCAGCGCCTGGGAACCAGCCACATACGCCCCCTGCACGACGGCCTTCGCTTCCTGGTCATCATCTTCAAGATCGGTTCGCTGTACTCGCCCCTGAAGCTGTTCCTGCCGATGAGCGCCGTGCTCTTTCTGCTGGGTTCCCTGCTCTACAGCTACACCTTTTTCACCACGGGGCGTTTCACCAACATGACGGCACTGCTGTACATGACCTCGCTGCTGACCTTCCTCATCGGCCTGGTATCCGAACAGATCACCAACCTGATGTTCGCCCGCCGGGAACGCCGCTAATCCCGTCCCCGGCAACGCCGGGCAATAGCCTTCACAAGTTCAGTGTGGCGCACAAAAAAAGCCCCGGCGGTAATCACCGCCGGGGCTTTTTTTGTGCGACCGGGCTTCGTCTTGCCTAATTCAACCAGTTGTTCATGGTCTCCAGGTCGGCACGATCGAGTGTGCCGGCGGCCAGTTCGAGGCCGAAGCGGTTGAGGATATAGTCATACTTGGACTGCGCATAGTCCCGTTGGGCGCGATAGAGGTCGCGCTGGCTGTTCAGCACATCCACGAGAGTACGCGTACCCACGTCGAAGCCGGCCGTGGTGGCGTCCAGTGCGCTCTGCGCCGATACAGTGGTGGCCTTGAGGGCATGCACCCGGCTGATGCTCGCCAGCACGCCCCGGAAGGCATCCCGCGCCTGGCGGTCGACCGCCTTGCGACTGCTGTCGAGGCCCTCCCGGGCGGCCTCGTAGTTGGCCAGTGCCTGGCGGATGGCGGCAGAGATGCTGCCACCGGTGTAGAGTGGCACCGCCAGCTGCACCCCCACGGTGGCGGTATTCAGGTCAGAGCCGCCGGTACTGTTGGTGCGATTCAGGTTGTAGCTGCCGAACAGGTCGACAGTGGGCTGGCGGGCAGCACGCTGCACCTCGACCTCCTGCTTGGCCACCTCAGTGGAGAAGCGGTTGGAGAGGACGGTCGGATTGTTCTCCAATGCCTTGCGGCTCCACTCGGCCAGCTGTGCAGGCACCGGTGGCTGCAGCGGCAGGCCATCCACCAGGCCAGCCAGGTCATCCGGGGTCTCGCCGATGATCTCGCGCAGGGCCTCGCGGGCATTGTCGAGCTCATTGCGGGCGACGATCTCGTCAGCGCGTGACTGGTCGAAACGCGCCTGCGCCTCGTGCACCCCGGTGATGGCGATCAGGCCCACCTCGAAGCGCTGCTTGGCCTGATCGAGCTGACGTTCGATGGCCTTCTTCTCCGCCTGTACGAACGTCAGGTTGTCCTGTGCGGACAGGACACCGAAATAGGCCTTCGCCACCCGCAGGATCAGGTCCTGCTCCGCCTGGCTGTAGTCGGCCTCGGCAGCGGCAACCTGCAGGTCGGCCTGCTCGACGCGAACCATGCGGTCACGGCGGTACAGGGCCTGGGTCAGCGACAGGCTTGCGTCGCCGCTGCTGAAACTGTCATCCGTGATCACGCCCCCGTCGGCGTCGCGGTCCTGGTAGCTGGCCGAGGCGCTGGCCGAGAGATTGGGCAACAGCCCCGCCTTCGCCAGCGGCCTGGCCTCCAGTGCGGCGTCCCGTACGGCCCTGGCTGCGGCCAGTTTGGCGTCCTCTGCCAATGCACGCTCGTAGACGCTGAGCAAATCTGCTGCAGCAGCCAGTTGACCGGCTGCCAGCAACAACAAACCTAATATCAGCTTACCCATGGGTGTTCGTCCCGCCTTGGAAACATAAGTGGATCATTATGCCCGGAAAGGATGACGATTTCCCGCGCCCTCACTGGGGCAGCGGCGGCATAGGACCGGCCAGCAGTGCCGGATCGATACGTTTGTCGCGCAGGTTCATGCGCCAGTCCAGGTGTGGGCCGGTGGCACGGCCACTGCTGCCGACCTCGGCCACCACTTGACCCTGTCTCACCCGCTCCCCCTCCTTCACCAGGATGCGATGCAGGTGCAGGAAACTCGACGACAATCCCTGACCGTGATCCATGATCAGCGTCGCCCCCGAGTAGAACATGTCAGGATGGGCCAGGGTGACGATGCCGTCGGCGGGGGCACGGACGGGTGTGCCGGTGGGCAACGCAAGGTCGACGCCGAAATGGGGACGGCGCGGCTCGCCATTGAGCACCCGCTGACTGCCGTAGACGCCGGAGATGCGGGCCACGGCCGGCCACTTGAAGCCGCTGAGAAAGTCGGTCCGCGCATCACGCAGCGACCGGGCCTTGCGGGCGGCCGCGATATCGGCACGGATGTGCGCCAGATCCTCCGGCTTGGGCGTCACCTTGCGCTGTGGCAGTCCGTCGATGCGCTGGATGTCATACTGGCGCCTGGCCACCTCGATCTGTCGCGCTACACGCTGGCCATCGGGCAGTACGACTACCAGCTCGGAGTGCGGCGCGGCATCGCGCCCGAAGCCGACCAGGAAGACGCCCTGCGGCGACACCATCACCGGCGACCCATCCTGACTGACCCGGCTGCCAGGAGGCGCATGACCGATCATCATCCCGCCCTGGATGGCCTGACCATCCAGCTCGATCGGCGGTGCCGCCATCGCGATACCGCCGAACAGCAGCAGCACGCATCCAAGTAACTTTCTCATATCAGGTCCCCAAACCTTATCAGGCCCCAGAATAGGCCAGAGGCGCGAACCCCGGCAAGGGGCCGGCTGTCAGGCTTTGATACACTGCCGTCATGCCGAGTTCCCCCGTCGACAGACCTGCAGTCCGCTCCGTCGCCTACAGCTGGCGCGAACTGGTAGGCATGGTGCTGTCCCATCGTCGAGAGCTGATCCTCGCCAACATCATCGCCATCTTCGGGGCCCTGGTATCCGTCCCCGTGCCCCTGCTGATTCCCCTGCTGGTGGACGAGGTGCTGCTGGACAAACCCGGTCAACTGGTGGCCCTGGTCAATCCACTCCTGCCGGCCGACTGGCAGCAGCCGGTGGCCTACATCCTCGCCATACTCTGTCTGACGCTGCTGCTGCGTTTTCTCACGCTGGTATTCGAGGTCTGGCAGGTCCGCCAGTTCACCTGCATCGCCAAGGATGTGATCTTCCGCATACGCCGGGAGCTGCTGCAGCGCCTGGAACGGTTCTCCATGGCCGAGTACGAGACCCTCGGCAGCAGCACCGTGGCCTCCCACCTGGTGACCGACCTGGATACGGTGGACGCCTTCGTCAGCACCACCATCAGCAAGTTCATCGT
>JANTHH010000239.1 GCA_024762485.1 Chromatiales bacterium | reverse complement strand
GGCGGTGACCACGTCCTGGGCGCCGTACAGCAGCAGCGCGTCGGAGGGCAGGCCGTCGCGCCCTGCCCGGCCGGTCTCCTGGTAGTAGCCCTCGATGTGCTTGGGCAGGTCGTAGTGCACCACGAAACGCACGTTGGGCTTGTCGATGCCCATGCCGAAGGCCACGGTGGCCACCACCACCTGCAGCTCGTCCTTGAGGAACTGCTCCTGCACCCGTTCGCGCTGCTCGGCGGGGAAGCCGGCATGGTAGGCGGCGGCCCTGATGCCCTGCCCGGCCAGCTTGCCGGCGACCTCTTCCACCTTCTTGCGCGACAGGGCGTAGACGATGCCGGCCTGGTCGCGGCGGCCGTTGAGGAAGGCCAGCAGCTGGTCGAAGGGCTTGTGCTTCTCCAGCACGGTGTAGCGGATATTGGGGCGGTCGAAGCCGGTGATGTGGCGCTTGGCGTGAGCCAGGTTCAGCACCCGGGCGATGTCGTCGCGGGTGGTGGCGTCGGCGGTGGCGGTCAGCGCCACCAGCGGCACCTGGGGGAAGCGCTCGCGCAGCTGGCCCAGCGCCGCGTACTCGGGGCGGAAGTCGTGCCCCCACTGGGAGACGCAGTGGGCCTCGTCTATCGCAAAGAGCGCGATGTCGATGTCCGCCAGGCGTTCGAGGAAGCCGCCTGAGATGAGCCGCTCGGGGCTGATGTAGAGCAGGTCCAGCGCGTGGTCGTGCAGCCGGGCCAGCACCTGGCGGGCGGCGTCCGAGCCCAGGCTGGAGTTGTAATAGGCCGCTGCCACACCGTTGGCGGTCAGCGCGTCCACCTGGTCCTTCATCAGCGAGATCAGCGGCGAGACGACGATGGCGACGCCGTTGCGGTGCAGCGCCGGCAGCTGGTAGCACATCGATTTGCCGCCACCGGTGGGCATCAGCACGAAGGCGTCCTCGCCGGCGATCAGGTCCTCGATGATGGCCTGCTGCTGCGGGCGGAAGCTGTCGTAGCCGTAGACCCGTTGCAGGGTCTGGTGGAGGGCGGTTGGCGTGTCCGTCGCCACGCTGGAGTCATGGGCATTCATGGGGGGATCTTACCGGTTTCAGGCGGCCCGTGAGGGGTGGATATCACCCATCTGCAGGAGCGGCGCACCCACAGGGCATAAACCCTCGCCACGAAAAATATCGCCGGGTGCGATTGTACGTGCCAACCCTGCAGGGGTGAGGCGCAGGGATGCACCGGACAATGTTCGGCCGTGGTTTTAATAACCCCTTGTGAGGTGCGGGTCTTCCATTAGGATCTATCCGCCCACTACTTGCGACAGGTCATGACGTCTTCCAATACAGGATATAAGCTGTGAACCCTGTGACCTCGAGGAGACGCCCCATGGCATTGTCACTGCATCCAGTTGATAACCCCCATGCCCATACGGCGGAACAGGTTATGGAGCGCCTTTCCACCGGGCCCGAGGGTCTGAGTACGGAGCAGGCTGCCGAACGTCTCGAACAAGTAGGACCCAACCGGCTGACACCAGCAAAGCCACGCAGCAGCCTGGCGCGCTTCCTGGCCCAGTACGACAATCTTCTGATCTATATCCTGCTTGCCGCCGGCGTGGTCACCATACTGTTGGGCCACTACATCGATGCCGGGGTGATCTTCGGCGTGGTATTCATCAACGGCATCATCGGTTTCATCCAGGAGGGCAAGGCCGAGCGTGCACTCGAGGCCGTGCGCGATCTGCTGTCGCCACAGGCCACCGTGATCCGTGATGGTCATCGGGAAATGCTCCCCGCCGAGCAGCTGGTACCCGGCGATCTGGTCTTTGTGCAGTCCGGCGACAGGATTCCGGCAGACCTGCGACTGATCACGGTGCGCGAGTTGCATATCGACGAGGCCATACTCACCGGCGAGTCGGTCCCCACCTGCAAGCACATCGATCCGGTGAAGGCGGATGCGCCCCTGGGCGATCGCCACGACATGGCCTATTCGGGCACCCTGGTGACCTCTGGTCAGGGTACCGGGGTGGTGACCGCCACCGGCGACGCCACCGAGATCGGGCGCATCAGCGCCATGCTGGCCGAGGTGGAGCCGCTGACCACCCCGCTGACCCAGCAGATGGCGCGCTTCGCCCGCTGGCTGACAGGCGCCATCCTGATCCTGGCCGCGGCCACTGCGCTGTTCGGCGTGGTTGTTCACGATTATCCGCTGAACGAGATGTTCCTCGCTGCCGTGGGTCTCGCGGTCGCTGCCATACCGGAGGGGCTGCCGGCCATCATCACCATCACCCTGGCTGTCGGGGTGCAGCGCATGGCGGCGCGCAACGCCATCATCCGTCGCCTGCCGGCGGTGGAGACCCTGGGTTCGGTGACCGTGATCTGCTCCGACAAGACCGGCACACTGACGCGCAACGAGATGACGGTACAGGCGGTGGTCACCCGCCACCGCCTGTACGAAGTCAGCGGGGTGGGTTACGACCCCCATGGCGGCTTCACCAGCGACGACCATGACGAATCGCCCGGCACGCATCCGGTGCTGCAGGAGCTGTGTCGCGCCAGTGTCCTGTGCAACGACGCCCGACTGCTGCAGAAGGACGGCGGGTGGCAAGTGGTGGGTGACCCCATGGAAGGCGCACTGCTGGTACTCGGACAGAAGGCCGGGCTTGACCCGGACCTGCTGGCGGAGGAACTGCCCCGGGACGACGTCATCCCATTCGAGTCAGATTACCGTTTCATGGCCACCCTGCACCACGACCACACCGGCCGGCGTCTCATCTATCTGAAGGGTGCCCCCGAAGTGGTCTTCAGCCGCTGCAGTCAGCAACGCACGGAACAGGGCGATACCCCCTTCGAGCAGGACTACTGGATAAACGAGCTGGAGGAGATTGCACGGCGCGGCCAGCGCGCGCTGGCCATTGCCAGCCGTGTCGCAGCGCCTGAGCAGACCACCCTCGCCTTCGATGACGTGGCGTCCAACCTGGTGATGCTGGGGCTGGTCGGCATCATCGACCCGCCGCGCACCGAGGCCATCTCGGCGGTGGCCGAGTGCCGCGCGGCGGGCATCGCGGTAAAGATGATCACCGGCGACCACGCCACCACCGCCACCGCGATTGCCACCCAGATGGGCATAGGCGATGGCCGGCATGCGTTGACCGGCGCCGAACTCGATCATCTCGACGATACGGCCCTGCGCCGGCAAGTGCTCGACGTGGACGTGTTTGCCCGCGCCAGCCCGGAACACAAACTGCGCCTGGTGCAGGCCCTGCAGGCACGGGGACAAGTGGTTGCCATGACCGGCGATGGCGTGAACGACGCCCCGGCGCTGAAACGTGCCGAGGTGGGCATCGCCATGGGCATGAAGGGCACGGAGGCGGCCAAGGAGGCCGCGGAGATGGTACTGGCGGACGACAACTTCGCTTCCATTACACAGGCGGTACGCGAGGGCCGCACCGTCTACGACAACATCAAGAAATCCATCCTCTTCATACTGCCCACCAACGGCGGCGAGGCACTGACCATCCTCGCTGCCGTGGCCCTGGGCAGAATGCTGCCTGTCACCGCAGCACAGATCCTCTGGGTGAACATGATCACCGCCGTGACCCTGGCGCTGTCACTGGCATTCGAGACAGCTGAAGCCGACCTGATGAAACGCCAGCCTCGTCATTCCAGTGAGCCCCTGCTGACCCGCTTCATGATCTGGCGCATCCTGTTCGTATCGCTATTGATGGTGACCGGCACCTTCGGCCTGTTCCTGTGGGAACGCATGCAAGGTGCGGATCTGGAGACAGCGCGTACCGTGGCGGTCAAC
>JANTHH010000238.1 GCA_024762485.1 Chromatiales bacterium | reverse complement strand
GTGCATTGGCCAACGCGGTCTCTACAGGGGTATAGAAAAGCAGGAATCTGGCGGTGGGTATGTGTTCCGCCCAGAAGTCCAATAGCTGCAGGCTGCGTGCATCTGCCCCCAGCACCGTGCCGGCCGGTCCCTGCTCGAACAATCTCGCTGCCTCTTCCGTTTCAGCAGACCCTGGCAAAGGCATGGCGCTCGACCCACTGGGCCCTTCAGGCCGACAGACGCGGTCATGCCATTGCTCAAACGCTTCGCCCAGCAGGTGTATTCCTGACTGCTGCAGAGCGGGCAGCACCCCTTCCCAGCCACTATTCGGGCAGCCTGTTGCGATCAGTACATCAACTGAATCATTTTTCATCGTTTGCCCCAATGCCTCAGTCATGGCTGTAGCAATCTGCTGTTGAATTACGAGGAGGCGCCTGCCACCCCGGATGCCCAGTAAAGAAATGTACTGAGCGGACAGGGCTTGCGCTACCAAAGACATATCGCATCATGTCGTATGCTCCGTATATATCTGCTCGAGCCTGCGCTTGTAGGTCGCACTCACAACGTCTGGGCTGTATGCATCGAAGGGCACTGAATTCTTTCCGCTGGCAAAGACACTGGCGAGTTCACGCATGTGACGGGCGGCGTCCACCAGATCCGGCTCTGCCCAGTGTTGACCTTCTGGCAGGAAATACTCGCCCTCTTTCACCGGCACAAGCTGGTAGCCGACAGTGTGGACGCGATCGTTTTGCGAGTAATCCATGCTGCCGGAGTAGCCGGTGGCGATGACGTCCAGGCCGAGCATCAGTGATTCCACCAGGCTCCGCCCGAAGCCTTCCGAGCGATGAAGTGATACAAAGCAATTGCAGCACTTGTAAAGTGCCAGTACGTCGGGCCGACGCAGGGTCTCTTCGACGAGATGAATCCTTGGGTCATGCGCGATCTTCTGCTCCAGCTTACGCCATTCAGCACGATTGGAATGTGCATGGTTTATCTTCAGCACCAGCCCAACGCGACCTGTCGCGGATACCGGGGCATCCAACGGAAAGGCCTGGTGGAATGCATCGATCAGGCCCGCCGGATTTTTGCGTGTCGGCGTCGACAGCATGTCGAAGGAGAACACGAACAAATAGTCGTCCGCCGGCAGACCAAAGTCACTTCTTGAGCGCTCGGCCACCGGCTCTACGATCACCGGCAACGGGATGGTTGTCACCGGGACTGGCGCACGTTTGTAGGATGTCGAGGTGAATTCACTGATGCCCCAGATCTCGTCGACCAGTGAATAGCAGTGTTCCCAGGATTCAGGCCATCTGGGCAACTCCCATGGCCACTGGCCGATGGTATAACGCCCCTGAAAGCTATCTGCACCAAATTCCAGATAGGCCCTCAGGAATTCAATTCCCGTCATGCAGAAGACACTGATGCCATATCGCGGTTCTTCTGCCACCCAGTGGGTTGCCGAGATATCCCGCTGCGAGACGTTCTCGCCCAGCTTGATATTGATGACACAAAACGGGATGCCCGCCTTTTCCAGGGTAAGGGCGAGCATCCGCACATCCTCGCCGATACCGAGCTCACCATGAGCATAACCAAACAGGTTGACGCCAAACGGATATCTGATCTCCGGTCTGGATCTCGCCGTTTCGGGGAGTGCCTGCATCATGTGCTGCATGACAGATGCAGAGGGGGGGCGACGCAACTGACGGCGCAGGAAGGACCAATATCCATAAAGCTTGGGTGACGCCATGCCAAATGCCTCACCGAGCGTCATCGAGACCTTGGGGATTTCAGTGCCTTCAGGCCGTTTCGCCTGCTGCAGTTCGGCGGCCGCAAAATGGGACTGGATGGTGGTCAGCGCTGCATCCATGGAGTCTTCATCGACCGGCTCCACGCCACGCCCAGACTGCAGGTCTTCGACAAATGCAGAGAAGTCATTGCCATAGGCGGCGGATAGCGCATCCAACTGCCAGGCCGGGATATCCATCCCCAGTTGCTGGCTGGCCCCACCCCAGTACCAGCGGAATGTACGCAGGCGGCTCTTCGCCCTTTTCAGTATCGGCAGCTGACGACCCTGGCTGCGCCCTATGGCAGCGAGATACATGCCCACTGAGAATGTGCCACCCCAGCGGTCTCCTTTGAGGGGCGGCAGTGCTGCCGGTCTACTCAGTGCCGCGTTCCAGCCCTGGTGATCCCGCAGTGCCTGATGCTCCCTGCGGCCATGGACAAAGCACCAACCCAGATAGGCCAGGTAGTCGTCACGTCGTTGATGATGCAGGGGGTAACGCTTCTGCAGATCCGGCCGCAGGTGCCATAGCGCCAGCAGGATGCCATAGAAGGGCGTGGGCAATTCAAACGGCAGCACAAGCGCAGCGGCATGATCCACGGTTTTTGCATGATCAGGCTGCTGGCCGGATTGGCCGTCAGCTGCAACGTGCTCAACTATCGATGATGCCATCCCTGTCACTACTGCATGCCCCTCAACTTCTCACTGCACACACTGAGATCTACTTGAGCTGGGAGAGATCCCGCACCGCTCCCCGCGCCGCCGACGTGGTCATCGCCGCGTAGGCCTTCAGCGCCAGCGACACCTGCCGGTCACGGCCAACCGGCTGCCAGGCGGCGTCGCCCTTGGCGTCCATTGCCTGACGGCGATGGTTCAGCTTATCTTCCGCAACCACTACTCGAATGCTCCGATTGGGGATGTCGATCTCAATCAGATCGCCCTCCTCCACCAGCCCGATCAGGCCACCCTCCGCCGCCTCGGGCGACACGTGCCCGATGGACAGTCCGGAGGTACCTCCCGAGAAACGCCCGTCGGTGACCAGTGCGCAGGCCTTGCCCAGGCCCTTGGATTTGAGATAGCTGGTGGGGTAGAGCATTTCCTGCATACCAGGCCCGCCCTTGGGGCCCTCGTAGCGGATGATGACCACGTCACCGGCGACGATCTTGTCGCCGAGGATGGCCTCCACCGCGTCGTCCTGGCTCTCGAAGACGCGCGCCGGGCCCTTGAAGGTGAGGATGGATTCATCCACGCCGGCGGTTTTGACGATGCAGCCCTGCTCGGCGAGGTTGCCGGACAGCACGGCGAGGCCGCCATCCTTGGAATAAGTGTGTTCAATGTCGCGGATGCAGCCGTTGGCGCGGTCGAGGTCCAGACTGGGCCACTGTGCCGACTGGCTGAAGGCCACCTGGGTGGGGATGCCGCCGGGGCCGGCGAGGTAGCGGGTCTTCACCGCGTCGTCATCGCTGCTCATCACGTCCCACCTGGCCAGCGCATCGGCCATGGTCGGTGTGTGAACCGTATGGCAGTCGCCGTGGATCAGTCCGCCGCGATGCAGTTCGGCGAGGATGCCGACCACGCCGCCGGCGCGGTGCACGTCTTCCATGTGGTATTGCGGGGTGGCGGGGGCCACCTTGCACAGGTTGGGCACCTTGCGCGACAGCCGGTCGATGTCGGCCATGGTGAAGTTGACGCCGGCCTCGTGTGCGGCAGCCAGCAGGTGCAACACGGTGTTGCTGGAGCCACCCATGGCGATATCCAGCGCCATGGCGTTCTCGAAGGCCTCGAAGGTGGCGATGCTGCGGGGCAGCACGCTGAAGTCGTCCTGCTCGTAGTGACGTCTTGCGATGTCGACGATCAGCCGCCCGGCCTCGAGGAACAGCTTCTCGCGCTCGGCGTGGGTGGCCACCAGCGAGCCGTTGCCCGGCAGCGACAGACCCAGCGCCTCCGTGAGGCAGTTCATGGAATTGGCGGTGAACATGCCGGAGCAGGAACCGCAGGTGGGGCAGGCGGAGCGCTCGATCAGCT
>JANTHH010000237.1 GCA_024762485.1 Chromatiales bacterium | reverse complement strand
ACAACCTTGAAATTATCGAAGGCTTGCTGGCCCCACTTGAGGAACTGGTAACGTTCCTTGTTGCGCGAAAATTCGATGGCGGCGTTGAGGTCGGCGGCGTTGTCGCTGCCGAAGTTGTCCACCTGCACCGAGTGATCGATGACCAGTTCGGCGGCCTGCAGCGGGTTGATCTTCTGCGGGTCGCCGCCAAGGGCGTCCATGGCGTCGCGCATGGCGGCCAGGTCGACCACCGCGGGCACACCGGTGAAGTCCTGCATCAGCACCCGCGCCGGGCGGTACTGGATCTCGTCGCTCGGCTCGGCCTGCGGGTCCCAGGCGGCGAGCTTGTCGATGTCGGCCTTGGTGACCGTGATGCCGTCCTCGTTGCGCAACAGGTTCTCCAGCAGGATCTTGGTGGAGAAGGGCAGGCGGGCACTGCCTTCGATCGCGTCCAGGCGGAAGATCTCATAGGTCTTGTCGCCGACCTTGAGGTCGTCACGTGCGTTGAAACTGTTGTTGCTGTCACTCATGCGAGGGGCTCCGATACAAAGAACACGGCATTGCGGGCAATGCGAAAGGGGCAATTTTAAACGCCCGCCCGGCGCGTGGCCATGGCGGGCGTCATTTCAGACAATGATCAGCCGGGATTGATGCCCTACTGACTTGATCAGATGGCGGGGCTGGCGTCCTCCACGGTCGCCGGTTTGTCTGCTTCCTGCTCCATCAGGTCGGCGGCCTTTTCCTTGCCGGCCTCGTAGGCCTCGGTGGCCGCTTCCTTGGTGGTCTCGTAGGCCGAGACCGTCTTTTCCTTTGCGGCCTCGTAGGTC
Organism: Chromatiales bacterium; assembly: GCA_024762485.1. Taxonomy (GTDB): domain Bacteria; phylum Pseudomonadota; class Gammaproteobacteria; order Chromatiales; family Chromatiaceae; genus JANTHH01. The sequence goes on along the minus strand of JANTHH010000237.1, from coordinate 2,984 downwards.
TCGCTGGCGGCCTCTTTGGTGGCCTCGTAGGCGCTGGCGCTCTTCTCACTCACGGTGGCGGCGGCCTCTTTGCTGCTTTCGATGGCCTTCTCGCCCAGTTCCGAGGCCTGCTCGACAAGGGATTTGGCGCTATTGTCACTGTCGTTGCCGCAGGCGGTGAGGCTGATTGAAAGCCCCAGCAACAGGGTGGCAGGAAGCATGATAAGTTTGTTCATTATGTCTCCATATCTATTTGATAATATTGATTATCTGTCTTGAGTGTCGGGCCGGGATCAGTGGCTGCCGAGGCCCTTCAGCAGCTGGCGGGCGGTCTCCACCAGTTGACGCCGTTTGAGCATCAGATGCCAGCGACTGCCGTCACACTGTCGCCATAAATGTGCGGCGCGGATGCCGGCGAGCAGGGCGCTGCGGACCCGGGCAGAGGTGTCGGGGTTCTGCAGGTGCAAGGGCTCGCCCTTGACCATGATGCGCGGCGACAGGGGGCTGATGTTGCGGCTGTAGATCTCGTCGAGCTGGGCGTAACGGCTCTTCTCCGGCAGCTCGTAGGCCGCCATGCGGTCGGCCAGGTCCTGCAGGTCCTGGCCCATCCGGGCGAGGCGTTCGGGTTGCCTGGCGAGCCGGCGCTCGTGCTGGATCATGGAGATGGCGTACTGGGTGATCTCGGCGTTGCGCTCGGTTGGCTGGTCGAGCTGGGTGATCAGGCAACGCAGCCCCATCTCGAGGTTCTCCACGCCGCCGAAGACAGCTGGGACATCCGCCGGGCTGGTCTGGAACAGGCTGGCAACGCTGGCGTCAAGCGCCTGCGCATCGGCCATGCCCTTGCGTGCCAGTTGCCAGGTGAGGCGGGCCGCCTGGAATATACCGGCCAGTGCCAGCACCCGGTCGCTGTCGGAATAGCGTTTGTTCTTGTTGCTGCTCATGGGGGCATTCTATTCGATGGTGCCGCCACCGAGACACTCCCGATCCCGGTACAGCACCACCGATTGACCGGGGGTGATGGCCCGCTGGGGCCTGTCGAAGCTCACCTGCATGTGATCTGCGCCCTGCAGGCTGACACGACAGGCCTGCAGTGGCTGGCGGTGTCGGCAACGGGCGAGGGCCTCGAAGGATTCAGCCGGCGCCTGGTCCAGGGTCCAGTGCAGCTGCGAGGCGGTCAGTTCACGGGTGTATAGCAGGGGATGGTCATGCCCCTGGGCAGCGATCAGGACATTGTGTTCCAGGTCCTTGGCGACAACGAACCAGGGCTCGTCCGGGGCACCGGCGACGCCGCCGATGCCCAGCCCCTGGCGCTGACCCAGGGTGTAGTACATCAGCCCCTGGTGCTCGCCGATGGTCTGCCCCTCGGGTGTCTGGATCGGACCGGGGTTGGCCGGCAGATAGTTGGCGAGAAAGTCCTTGAAACGCCGCTCGCCGATGAAGCAGATGCCGGTGCTGTCCTTCTTCCGGGCGGTGACGAAACCGGCCTCGGTGGCGATGCGCCGCACCTCGGTCTTGGGGATGTCGCCCAGCGGGAACAGGCTGTGGCGCAGCGCGCGCTGGCCGAGCATGTAGAGGAAATAGGTCTGATCCTTGTCCTCGTCCACGGCCCGCATAAGGTGGCTGCCCTGCTCGTCGCGCACGATGGCCGCGTAATGTCCGGTGGCGATGAAGTCGGCCCCGAGATCCAGCGCATGGTCGAGAAAGGCACGGAACTTGATCTCACGGTTGCACAGCACGTCGGGATTGGGGGTGCGGCCCGCCCGGTATTCACTGAGAAAATAGGCGAACACCCGATCCCAGTACTCGGCGGAGAAATTGACGGTGTGCAGCCGGATGCCCAGCTGGTCTGCCACCGCCTGGGCATCGGCCAGATCCTCGGCCGCGGCGCAATAGTCGGCCTCGTCGTCCTCCTCCCAGTTCTTCATGAACAGGCCTTCCACCTGGTAGCCCTGTTGCAACAGGCGCAGCGCGGCCACGGAGGAATCGACGCCACCGGACAGGCCGATGATCACTTTCTGCGGCGAGCGGGACATCAGTCTTCGGGGTCTGCCTTGCCGCTGCGCCATTCCGCGAGGGTGACGATGAACGGGGGGCTGCCGTTGTCGCGGAACCAGGAGTCCACGGCGAACTGCTCGCCGCTCTGCCGGTCGCGGATCACCGCTGTCCAGTGCGGCGAGAACAGCCAGCGGTGGCGGACCTGCCGCGGCTGCACGTTGTGCCATTGCAGCAGCCCGTTGCGGGCCAGCAGCCGCAGATAACGATCGGTGTTGGTGGACTCGGCGATACAGTCGAGCTGACCGGCGGGGTCGACATTGGGGTCGTTGCGTCCGCGGTCGCGCCAGGTACCGGCGGGTTCGCCGGTGAACTGCTCCATCAGAGCCACGTAGCGGATGAGGCGGCGGCGCTCATCGGCGGCATCGGCGACACCCTCGAACAGCCGCCCGACCTGCCGCCACTGGGTCGCCTGCAGCGTCACCTCGACCTGGTTGTCGCACTCGAAGTCGATGCATACCGGTACCGCGGACGGTTGCGCCGAGAGCGGACCGGTGAGCAGCAGCAGACCACTGATCCAGCTGCTGAATGTCGGACGGCCGGCCATCAGAAGCTCTCGAAGTCCGCTGGCTTCCAGCCGCCGCGCCACTTGGCGAGGGGAACGATGGCCGGGGGCGTGCCGTTGTCGTAGAACCAGGAATCGACCGCCCATTCCTGGCCGCTGTCCTTATCCACGACCACAGCCGTCAGGTGTGGCCAGCCCATGAAGATGAAGCCACGCATCGCCGGCTCGCGGACCCGGTGCCAGCGCAGCAGGCCGTTGTCGGCGAGCAGGGTGAGGTAGGTGGTGGTGTTGGTGGATTCGTCGACACAGTCCTGCTGGGCGGTGTTGCTGGCGAAGCCCTTGAGATTGCCGCCACGGTCATCGCCGGTGCCGGCCAGGCGTCCCACCAGCTCCTCCATGAGGGCGATGGCCTGGGCGATGCGTTCGCGCTCGGTGGCGGCATCGTCCG
>JANTHH010000236.1 GCA_024762485.1 Chromatiales bacterium | reverse complement strand
ACCGAGGCCAATCATCTTGTGGATATCATCAACCAGACCGACCTGGTCGAAAATGTCGATGGCGAACAAAAGTTGGGGCAGCCGATGTTGCGCCTCTCACTGGAGCGCGAGTGGGGCACCGTGGATGTCTTCGCCATGACCGGTTTCAGGGAGCGTACCTTCCCGGGGGCGGAGGGAAGATTTCTCTACCCCCTTCCGGTGGCCACCGACCTGGCGCGATACAGCGACGGGCGTGATCAATGGAGCCCGGACCTGGCCATTCGCTGGTCACATTTCATCGGTGATTGGGATATCGGGCTGGCCCACTTTCACGGTACAGGTCGCGAACCTGAGATGCTGCCGGCGCTCGATGGGGCAGGGAATCCGGTGCTGATTCCGGTCTATCCGCTTATCGATCAGACCAGCCTGGATCTGCAGGCCACCAAGGGGGACTGGTTGTGGAAGTTGGAGGCGATCAGGCGAAGCGGGCAGGGCGACCCATTCTTTGCCGCCGGCGGGGGATTTGAATACACCTTTGTTGGCATTGCCGACAGTGCGTCGGATGTGGGTGCATTGCTGGAAATCATGTTGGACGAGCGCGGAGATGATGCCACCACCCCCTTTAATCATGATCTCTTTGCCGGGATGCGCTGGACCGCCAACGACGTCCAGAGCACCGAACTGCTGGCAGGTGTGATATTCGACTGGCAGACCGATGCGCAAATGTTCAATCTGGAAGGGAGTCGCCGCATCGGCGAGGCCTGGAAGTTGTCAGTTCAGGCGAGGGCCTGGATGAGGGTCAGCCAGGATCCGTTGCTTTCCACTTTTGGAAAGGATGATTACGTGGAAGTGCAGATGGCGCGCTATTTCTGACGACAGCCGGGTGCTTCTCACTCAGTCACAGTGAACCGCGAGGGCGTCGCCGTCTCCAATCCTTCCATTGGTCGCCATGACCAGGTTGGTCGAGACAAATTCCTTTTCGACCTCACCTGACCAGCAGGTGTGTGGTTCGTCACCGGCAATGACCGATGCCTGCCATGTCAAAGTCAGGCTCAGTGCAACGAGCACAACGAGCGTGAATCTCATCCCCTTATCTCCAAAAGTTTATTGTTGTTGACAGCCTTATGGTGGCTGTTCTCAACGAGCATGCTCAATCTATATCCTCACAGCGCGACCAATATAACGCAAATACCCCTGGCTTACGCAAGGGGTATGGCCGAATCATAAAAAACTTTGATGTGCAGAACTCAGCTCGGATCGACCCAGATCTTGCCCTGGGCGATTTTCACCGGGTAGGTGTGGATGGGCTCGCAAGCCGGCTCGACGGTGGGTTGCCCGGTCTCCAGGTCGAAATAACTGCCGTGCAGGGAACATTTGATGCGCCCGTTCTGGATGCAGCCGAGGTAAAGGGAATAGTCCTCGTGACTGCACATCTCGTCCACCACATAGTGTTTGCCATCGGCGTTGCAGAGCAGCAGTTTCTTGCCGCCGGCACTGATCCGCTTCATCTGCGCGGGTTTCAGCTCGTCTTCGTCGGCAATGGCGATGAAGGGGGCGTCCATGCTCATTTCACCCTGTCTGCGGCACGGCCGGAATCGAGGGCGGTTCGGATCATGTCTGCGGCCTCGTTGAGATGTGCCGTCCTGCCCAGATGGTTGAGGATCAGGGCGCCGGCGTAGACCAGGGAGTCGTAGGTGGCCCCCCGGGTGCCGGATAGCGCCTCCATGCCGGCCTTGGCGGCGGCCTCGGCAGCAGACTTGATGTCCACTGCGACCGCCACCTCATCGTCGCCACGGCTGGTGGTAGGCAGGTCCTCCGGCAGTGGCACGGCGCGCACGGTCTGGTCGATGCCCACCTCGGCGGGATTGATGTCGGTGCCGATTTCCTCACCACGGTTCTGGTAGGAGAAGACCTTGCCCGCCTGGCGCAGCGAGGGAATGATCCCGCCTTCGACGCCACGCACCAGCAGGGCCGAGTCGAAGCCCACGTGGCGCGCCAGCATGGCATAGACGGGGGGGTAGGGCTTGTGCACATAGCCGGTGACGAAGTGGGTTCTGTTCCTGCCCATGATGGGCTTGGCAAGGACCTCGACAGTGGTGACCAGCTGGCGCTTGATGATCTGGGTGCGCAGCGGTACCAGGTCATGGAGCTTGGGGCAGAAGCTCGACTGATCCACATATGCCCAGCCCAGTGCCGGGTCGGCAAGCCGCAGGGCGGCCGCCGAGGTGCTCAGGTCGACGTCGACGCCGGCGGCCTGCAGTACGTGGCGATGGGTGATTCCGTATTTCGGGCCTACCGCATCGAGACCGTGGGACACGGCGTGCACGCCACATTCCGCCAGCAGGGCCGGCAGGAACGGCGAAGCGGGCAAGGTGCGGTTGTAGCCGTCATAGGGGTCAGCGATGTCGACCACCTCGTCCACCTCCGCCGTGATGCCGTGGGTGGCCCCGCGGATGGCGTCGAGCACGCCCTTGTTCTCGTCGGCGGTCTCACGTTTCATACGCAGTGCGATGAAGAAGATGGCTGCCTGCACCGGATCCACCTTGTTGTCCAGAATGGCGCGCATGCCGATATGGGCCTCTTCCTGGGAGATGTCTTTGGACAGCTCGGGGCCGGTGGCGATGCGTTGGATGATGGACCGCATGGCCAGATGGGCCTCTGTATCAAAGGTCAGGTCCGGGGCGCTCATAAGTAACTCCTGATATGCCATGGAGCGAGTATAGATATCCGGGGATGCCAGTCAACTCACTGACGAGGCAGTAATACAGGAGCCGGGCAGGCTGGAACAGGCCCGCCCGTTTCCTGGTTCGAGATGGTCAGTCCTGCGGTGGTTTGCCGGCAGCTGCTTGTTTGGGAGCGGCTGGTTCGGTTTGTTTGGGGTTCGATGCGACTGTTGCAGGTGGCGTGTCGCCAGAAGGGCTGCTGCCTGCAGCTGGCTTGGGTTCAACAGCCGGCTTCGTCTCGGCGGCTGGTTTGGATTCAGCAGCCGGTTTCGGCTCAGCAGCTGGCTTGGGTTCGGCAACAAGCTTGGGTTCTGGCGCCGGCTTTTTCTCGACAGCGGGCTTGGACTCGGCAGCGGTCGTGGCCTCTTTTGCCGGCTTTGTTTCAGCGGCTTGCTTGGGCTCAGGAGCCGGCTTTGGCTCGGCGCCGGGCCTGGCTTCGGCAGCTGGCGTGGCCTTGTTGGTGTCGGCTGACGGTTTGTCAGGGCGTTTGGCTGGTTCGGGCTGGCGCTTCCCGGTGTCGCCAGGCGATGCCGCCTGTGACTCGCCGGCAGATGCCGGCGCCTTTGTCTGTGCCTGTTCGCCTGATGCGGCAGCACCCGCACCGCCGCCTCCACGACGACGACGTCCGCCGCGGCGGCCGCGGCGCGAACTGCGCTTCGGCTGCTCCTGGCCCTCCTCAGTGGCCGGCTGGTTCCTGGTCTGCGTTGCCGACGGCTCGCTGACCTTCTCCTGGGCCTTCGAGGTGGCGGTCTGTTTTGGGCGATCCTTGGCCTTGCCTGCTTCAGATTTGGCCTGTCCCTGCTGCCCCTGGCCTCGCCTGGTGCCCGATGCCTGGCGGCCGCCGGTCCCACGACCCCTGCCTTTCTGGCCGCTGCCATTCCCGCTGCGTCGCCGGCCACTGCCGCTGCGCGCCCCACCCTGACCGCCTGTTTTTGGCTTGGGCTTGCTGGGCTTCTCGGTGGTCGTTTCCTCCGTCGGTGCTGTCACCGGGGCGGGTGCGAAAATGGTCGAGAAGAAACGACGTATGAAGCCAGCCTCGGCCTCGGCCTTGGGCTTGGCCGGGGGCTGCGGGGCTGCTTCCGCTGGCGGCTTGGTGCGCGTCGGTGCAGGTGTGGCCGGTGCGATCTGTTTGACCGCCGGCTCCTCGGGACGTGGTGTCTGGGTGATCTGGCTGGCGGCCAGCGACGCCTCTGGCTGCACGGGAA
>JANTHH010000235.1 GCA_024762485.1 Chromatiales bacterium | reverse complement strand
ATGACATCGGTGCCATCGTCATCATCGCCCTGTTCTATACCAGCAACATCTCCTTCACTGCCTTGATAACCGCACTGGCCTGTATTGTGGTGCTGTTCCTGCTGAACCGGCGCGGGGTGGCCGAGAAGAGTGTCTACATCGCTGTCGGCATCGTCATGTGGGTAGCCCTGCTCAAATCGGGGGTGCACGCCACCCTGAGCGGTGTGGTGCTGGCCATGTTCATTCCCATCAAGGTCCAGGGCCAGAATGGCGACTCGCCCCTGAAGAGCCTTGAAAAGGACCTGCATACCACGGTGGCCTTCTTCATCCTGCCGGTGTTCGCCTTCTGCAATGCCGGCATCGGGCTCTCGGGTGTAGGGCTGGAACAGATGGTGCACGGCATTCCGCTGGGTATCGCGCTCGGCCTGTTCATCGGCAAGCAGATCGGCGTGTTCGGACTCTGCTGGCTCGGCATCCGCCTGGGCCTGACCCGCCTGCCCCAGGGGGTCTCCATGACGACCCTGTACGGTGCAGCGGTGCTGTGCGGCATCGGCTTTACCATGAGCCTGTTCATCGGCTCGCTGGCCTTTCAGGAGACAGGCGTCAACCGCATGTTCGACGAGCGGCTGGGCATCATCATCGGCTCCCTGGTCTCTGGCATCGTCGGTTACCTGATACTGCGCTCGAGCCTGGCCAAGGACACCTGACGGACACGGCCATGCGTGATGGCCACGCGGCCCCGCACTCGACTGCCCGGATAAGACATGTGGCCATTCAGCAGCAAGAAGCCGACTGCGACTGTCAGGGCACATACCCACATAACCGGGGATGGCGAGGCCGTGATCGACGTGCGTGGCCAGACCTGCCCCGGCTACCTGCTGGCCATCAACAAGGCGGTGGATATGCTGGACGAGGGCACCGAGGCCAGGCTGCTGATCTCCTATCCGCCCTGCGGCGACGATGTCAGGGCCTGGTGCAGGGAACGGCACATCGACTATCTCGGCCTGTCTCAGGCCGAGGGCATGTGGCAGATCCGCATCCGCAAGTGATCCGACACGAACGGGGGGACGCGGTCGCCCTACGAACAATGCCACCTGCCGCTACACTTCCTGACATCACATACAACCGGAAATCGCCATGACACCCTGTCGACTCATCCGAATGCTGCGCTGGCTCGCGGTGCCGCTGCTCGGCCTGCTGCTGTCCGCCTGCAGCAGCCAATACTTCCGTCAGGGCCCCGCGGTGGCGGAACTGGCGCTGCACCAGGCCATTACCATCCCGCCGCAGCAGGGCCGCGTATTCCTGCAGAACGGCCGGGTCCTGCCCGGCTGGCCTGACGAGTACAGCCCCCACTGCAGCCTGGAACTCTATAACCTCAACCCCCTGCCCTTCACCGTGCAACCCGGCAACTATCCCATCACCACCATTCAGGGCTACGAGACCCCCATCGTGATGATCCCGGGTATCCGTTACGCCGGGCTGATCCTGAGTGAATCGGTCAGCGACGACGGCGACTCACCGGAGGACATCATGCTCGGCTTCAATCTCTGGTTCGCCAGCGAGGTCGACCCCAACCTCACCCACATGACCTGTCTCGGCGCACTCGATGCCCCCTGGGAGGCACGCGAGCCGACCCTGGCGGAGATCAACCAGCTGCTCGGCCCGCTGGGCAGCCTGCGGCTGCTCAGGCCCGATCGGCTGCTGCGCTAGTCTCAGCAGACAACACCCTCGCCCGATAAGTCGTCGGGGGTGGGCTTGCTCAGTTCTTTGCCAAGTCCCGACCTTTCCAGATCAGGTAGACGGCCGGGATCACGATCAGGGTCAGCAGGGTGGCACTGATCATCCCGCCCACCATGGGCGCGGCAATGCGCCGCATCACCTCAGAGCCGGTGCCCGTACCCAGCATGATCGGCAGCAGGCCGGCAATGATTGCCGCCACCGTCATCATGATGGGGCGCACCCGCAGCAAGGCGCCCTCGATCACCGCCTCGCGCAGATCCACCAGGGTCGGGGTATGCACCCGCCCGGCGAAGGATTCATGATGCTTCAACGCCTGGTTGAGATAGACCAGCATCACCACGCCGATCTCCACCGCCACACCGGCCAGGGCGATAAAGCCGACACCCACCGCCACCGACATGTTGTAGTCCAGGAGATAGAGCAGCCAGACACCGCCGATCAATGCCATCGGCAGGGTGCCCATGATGATCAACACCTCGGTAAGGTTGCGGAAGTTGAGATACAGCAGCACCACGATAATCATCAGGGTCACCGGCACCACCAGGCTGAGCCGTTCCTTGGCGCGCACCATGTATTCATACTGGCCCGACCAGCTGATGGAATAACCCGGCGGCAACGGCACCTGTGCCGCCACCACCTTGCGCGCCTCTTCCACATAGGAGCCCACGTCACGGTCCTTGATGTCGACGAAGGTCCAGCCGTTGGGCCGCGCGTTCTCGCTCTTGATCATGGCGGCGCCCATCTCGATGCGCACGTCGGCCACCTCGCCGAGCGGGATCCGCGCACCGCTCGGGGTGACGATGGGCAGGTTGCGCAGCTTTTCCGCCGAATCGCGCAGGTCGCGCGGATAACGCACATTGATGGGATAGCGCTCCAGTCCCTCCACCGACTGGGCCACCACCATGCCGCCCACCGCGGTACGCACCACATCCTGCACATCGGCGATGTTGAGGCCGTGGCGCGATGCCGCCACCCGGTCGATGTCGGCCACCACATAACGGCCGCCGGCCACCCGCTCAGAGTAGGCCGAAGCGGTGCCCGGCACCTGCTGTACCACTTCCTCTATGCGCTGGCCGATGTCCTGGATGACGTTCAGATCCGAACCCGCCACCTTGATGCCCACCGGTGTCTTGATGCCGGTGGCCAGCATGTCGATGCGGGTCTTGATGGGCATCACCCAGGCATTGGTCAGACCCGGGAACTTGAGCCGCTCGTCCAGCTCCTGCACCAGCTTCTCGCGGGTCATGCCCGGCCGCCATTGCTCCTTCGGCTTGAACTGGATGGTGGTCTCGATCATGGTCAATGGCGCCGGATCGGTGGCGCTGTCGGCACGCCCCACCTTGCCGAACACCCGCGCCACCTCGGGCACGGAGCGGATCAGCTTGTCGGTCTGCTGCAGCAGTTGCTGTGCCTTGCCCACCGACACCCCGGGGAAGGTGGTGGGCATGTACATCAGGTCACCCTCGTCCAGATCGGGCATGAATTCGGAACCCAGCTGGGTGATCGGCCACAGGCCCACCACCATCACCACCACCGAGAGCGCCAGCACCGTGCGTGGCGCCTTGAGCACGATGCCGATTACCGGGCGATACAACGCGATCAGCAGCCGGTTGATGGGATTCTTGTGTTCCGGGGTGACACGACCGCGGATGAAATAACCCATCAGCACCGGCACCAAGGTCACCGACAAGCCGGCCGCTGCCGCCATCGCATAGGTCTTTGTGAACGCCAGGGGTGCGAACAGCCGCCCCTCCTGTGCCTCCAGGGTGAACACCGGCAGGAAGGACAGGGTGATGATCAGCAGCGAGAAGAACAGCGGCGGCCCCACCTCCAGGGTCGCCTCGCGGATGATGCGCCAGCGGTTCTCATCGGTGAGCGGTTCCCGTTCGATGTGTTTGTGCACGTTCTCGATCATCACGATGGCCGCGTCCACCATGGCACCGATAGCGATGGCGATCCCGCCCAGGGACATGATGTTGGCGTTGATACCCTGATGCTGCATCACCACGAAGGCGGTGAGAATGCCCACCGGCAGGCTGAGAATGGCCACCAGTGCCGAGCGCAGGTGGAACAGGAACACCGCGCACACCAGCGCCACCACGATGAACTCTTCCACCAGCTTGTGGTTAAGGTTTTCCACCGCACGCTCGATCAAGGCCGAGCGGTCATAGGTGGTGACGATCTCCAC
>JANTHH010000234.1 GCA_024762485.1 Chromatiales bacterium | reverse complement strand
TGGCGCGCACCGTGCCCATGATGACCGCGATCAGCTGGCGCAGGGCGTCCTTGTTGCCGGTCTGGTCCTCGGCCAGGCAGGAGGCGGCCTCGTAGAGTTTGTCGAGCCGCTCCTTGAGGTCGAGGATGACCTGACTCTCCTCATTGGGCTGCAACTCCACCGCCGCCTGCACCGCCTCGCGCAGCTCGGTGAGAAAGGCCAGCAGTTCTTCGTGATCCAGCCGTTGGGCCTCCAACAGTTCATCGACATCCGCCGTGGTGGGCCGCGGAAACAGTGGATTGTCCAGCTTGCGGCGGAAGTGCCGCTCGTGGCGACCGGGGAATTGGCTGAGATGTCGTTGCATGGCTAGGTGGGCTCGGGTTGCAGGCGGGCAATTCTACCCGCCGCAAGGTTCAGGAGGAACAACTGACCACGATCTGCCGTGCATCCGCAGCGGGCGGCTCGGCATAGTGTGCCATGCCCGGGTGCTCGTCGAAGGGCCGGCTGAGCACCGCCAGCAGCTCGTCGACCCCGGCGAAGTCCTTGCGCTGGGCGCGCTCGATCACCTGCTGGGCAAGATGGTTGCGCAGCACGAACCGGGGGTTCACCCGGTTCATGCGGACCGCGCGTTCGCCATCCTCACTGCCCTCGGCGTGCAGGCGGGCACGGTAGTCGCCGGCCCACTGATCGAAGGCCTCGCGGTCGACAAACTGGTCGCGCAGCAGGCCATCCATGCCCGCATCGTTCCGCTGCAGGGTCGCCAGATCGCGGAACAGGCGGGTGTAGTCCGTGCCACTGTGCTGCATCAACGCCAGCAGCCTGTCCGCCAGCGCCTGATCTTCCGTACGTTCATCGCGCAGGCCCAGCTTGTCGCGCAGGCCGCGGCCGTAGGCGGCGACAAACGCCGGCTGGTAGGCGGCCAGCGCGTCCCTCGCCTGCGCCACCGCCGCCTCGCCATCGTCGGGGTCGAGCAGCGGCAGCAACGCCTGGGCAAAACAGGTCAGATTCCACAGGCCGATCTCGGGCTGCTTGTCGAAGGCATAGCGACCCTGGTGATCCGAATGGTTGCAGATGAAACCGGGCTCGTAGGCATCGAGAAAACCGAACGGCCCGTAATCCATGGTCAGGCCCAGCACCGACATGTTGTCGGTGTTCATCACGCCGTGGGCAAAGCCCACCAGCTGCCACTGGGCGATCAGCCGCGCCGTGCGCTGCACCACTTCGCGCAGCAAGGCGAGATAGGGCTGCGGGTCGGCCTGCAACTCGGGGTAATGCTCGGCGATCACATGGTCCGCCAGCTCGCGCAGCCGCTCATGCTGGTTGCGGTAGAAGAACACCTCGAAGGAACCGAAGCGCACGTGGCTGGGTGCCATGCGCAACAGCACCGCGCCGGTCTCGATCTGCTCGCGGTACACCTCCTCGTCGCTGCCGATCATGCACAGCGAGCGTGTGCTGGGGATACCCAGTCCGTGCATGGCCTCGGCGCAGAGATACTCGCGGATGGTCGAGCGCAGCACCGCGCGGCCGTCACCGGCGCGGGAGAACGGGGTGATGCCCGCGCCCTTCAGCTGCAGATCCCAGCTCTCGCCCTTGCGGTTGCGCACCTGGCCAAGGAGGATGGCGCGGCCGTCACCCAGCTGGGGCACGTAGTGACCGAACTGGTGGCCCGAATAGAGCATCGCCAGCGGATCGCTGCCCGGCAGCGGCTTGGCACCGCTGAGATAGTGGGCAAGCTCCGGGTGATCGAACTCCGCTGGATCAAGGTCGATCAACGCCGCCGCCTGCGGGTTGATACTGACGGTGTAGGGATCGGCCAGCGCCGTGGGCTGCACCCGGGCATAGAAGTGGTCCGGCAGCCGGGCGAAGCTGTTGTCGAAGGGGAGGTTTTTCAGCGTGTGCATGGGATGTGATGTTGGGGGTAGCCGGGGGTGGCTTCAACCCGGGGGTGTTGGGGTTTGCTTCTGCATCCCCTTACAAATCAAGACGCTCTCCCCCGGAGAGAGAACACCCGGGCGCACAAGGGAATCCGGGCAGATGCGGAATACCCTGTCCTGCCAGGTGTATTCATAGCCTTCTCACCCAGCAGGTCTAGACTCACCCGGTAAGAACCGATAAATCCATCCAACAGGTGATATTCATCCTGTGCCATCACCACGGATTGGTGAATGGTTTGTTTCTACAGGTCCGCCAGACCCTTGGACTCACCTGTCCTCCATGGAGGGTGCCGATATGAGGTATTCCATCCTCTCCGCGGCCCTGTTCGGGCTGTGTCTCAACAGCGTAACCGCGAGCCCGTCAGGTGATGCCATGACGCGCAACTTCCAATCACTCGACCAGGACGGCAACGGCATGATCAGTCAGCATGAGGTGACGGCCAATCCCGCCGTGGTCAGGGGCCTTCATCTCTACGGCGACAGTGGCTTCTACCACGCCGATCGTGACGGCAACGGCGGGGTCGACGAGGCCGAGTTCAGCGCCTTCGAGGAACTGATCTCGGCGGAATAGCAACCGGGAGGATCATTCCGGGGGCAGGGTCGTACGGCTTATGGCGCGTTTCGCGTCGCTGAGTTGTTGCGGCTCTGCCGTCGGGTGGTCCGCAGTGGGTGCCGGCCGGCGGCAGTTGCTCAGGATGAGCCGTGGCGGGTCCATGGCGAAGATGAACGGGCTGATCCGGCGCAGCACATTGAGGCCCAGCAGGCTGCGTTTCGAACCGGACAGGACCGCCGCCTCCACATCGTACAGTTCGCAGTGATCACCCAGACGAATGGCGGACAAACGATACAGCGGCACCTTCCTGCGGCTGCCGTCTGCCAAGCGGCTGGAAAGATCACGCAGATAAGTGGCCTTGCCCTGCTGCATGAGCAACGCCAGCTCCTGTTCATTGATGGTCAGGTATGAGGCCCCGGTATCGACCAGAAAGGGTTTGCTCACCAGGCCTTCGATGACGCCATCGAGGTAGTAGGTATTGCTGCCGCGATTGACCACCGGGACGGTGATCTCGAAATCCGCGGCGGATGCGCTGGTGACCAGCGACAGACCGGGAGGGCCGAGCAGCAGGGCGCTCATGGCGGCGGACGAGACAAACTGGCGGATCATGTTCATGGCTACCCGGTGCGCAGGCCGGCGGGGACCGCCGGTGTCTTCATAGGTCTGATAACGGTCATGCTGCCACAGACTTGATCCGGACGGGCAGCGCGGTCAGCGAAACCGTTCCACCCGCTCGATCAGCGCCGCCTTCTCGCCCCGCCGGGTCTCGTCCGGGTCCTCCATCGACGCCACCGCCTCGATCCCCGCCACATACGACTCGGGAAACCCCAGGTAGCGCGAGCCCAGCACCACCAGCTGCTTGTACCAGTGATAGGGCTGGATATCCGAAACGACGTGCGACGGCTGCGCCAGGTAGGTCAGGCAGTTGTACCGCCGCCCGCCCTGCTCCACGCTGACACGGCTGGCGACATAGCCGAGCCCGTTGCCCTCGAAGCGGTCCAGCGCGTACTTGTGCGCCGGGTCCAGGGCATAGACCGCGCCGTGCACCACGTCCGCTGCCGAAGTGGTCCGCTGCAGATCGCACTTGCCCGAGCCATCATGGCTCTGCTTGTGGAAAACGAGGCGGTGATGGCTGAGCGCCGCCACGCCGAGGAGCCTCGCCGAGGGGGTGCGCTCGGTGAGGCGGACGGGGTGCAGGTTGGAGCCGTAGGCGAAGTAATGGAGCATGGGTCAGTTGATGGTGATCGTCGTCTGGTGGACTTGCTGATTGCCGTGTGATGGGGTGATTTTACTTGCCGGCTGACCTCAGGTGTCAGGAAAACCGTGGTCTGTCCCGCATTGTTTGCAAAGTTGATATTAGGTTTTGTCTTCCGACTCATCATCAACAAATGTGAGAGGCATTGGCGGAGTGTGAATTATTTCGACATCTGAACCTGAGCCAATTCCGTGTAA
>JANTHH010000233.1 GCA_024762485.1 Chromatiales bacterium | reverse complement strand
CCCATCTGGCCCGGCCAGCCCATGACCGCCCACTGGGGCGTGCCAGACCCGGCCGCCGTGGTCGGCGACGAGGTGACCCGCCGCATGGCCTTCCGCACCGCCTTTGCCGAGCTGCAGAACCGCATCGCCATCTTCGTCAACCTGCCCTTCGACTCGCTGGACCGGCTGCGACTGCAACAGCGGCTGGACGAGATCGGTCATACGCCGCTGCCGGAGGATGAAAAGGCATCCGTTGCGGACTGAGGAGGGATCATGAGCGTCCAGTGCGAAGTCACCGCCAGGCAGACCACCGGCAGCCCCATGGGGCTGTTCGAGCGCTATCTCTCCCTGTGGGTGCTGCTGTGCATCCTCGCCGGTATCGGCCTGGGCCACTGGCTGCCCGGGCCTTTCCAGGCCCTCGGCCGCATGGAGGTGGCCCAGGTCAATCTGCTGGTGGCGCTGCTGGTGTGGCTGATGATCCTGCCCATGCTGCTGAAGATCGACCTCAGGGCATTGAAGGGGGTGGGACAGCACTGGCGCGGCGTCGGTGTCACCCTGTTCGTCAACTGGGGGGTGAAGCCCTTTTCCATGGCCCTGCTCGCCTGGCTGTTCATCGACGGGCTGTTCCGGCCCTGGCTGCCGGCGGGGCAGATCGATTCCTATGTCGCCGGTCTGATCCTGCTCGCCGCCGCGCCCTGCACCGCCATGGTGTTCGTGTGGAGCCACCTGATGCGCGGCGAGCCGCACTTCACCCTGTCGCAGGTGGCGCTCAATGACGTCATCATGGTTTTCGCCTTCGCCCCCATCGTCGCCCTGCTGCTGGGGCTGTCCGATATCCAGGTGCCCTGGGACACCCTGGTGCTGTCGGTGGCGCTGTACATCGTCGCCCCACTGCTGGTGGCCAGCCTGTGGCGTGGCTGGCTGCTGCGGCACGAACAGGGCTACGCCCGGCTGCAACGGGTGCTGGACATCATGCAGCCGCTGTCGCTGACGGCACTGCTCGCCACCCTGGTGCTGCTGTTCGGCTTCCAGGGGCAGCAGATCCTTGAGCGCCCCCTGATCATCCTGCTGCTGGCGGTGCCTATACTGATCCAGGTGTTCTTCAACGCCGGCCTGGCCTACCTGCTGAACCGCGCGGTGCGCTCGCCACACTGCGTGGCCGGTCCCTCGGCGCTGATCGGCGCCAGCAATTTCTTCGAGCTGGCGGTGGCCACGGCCATCGTCATGTTCGGCTTCGAATCGGGGGCCGCACTGGCCACCGTGGTGGGCGTGCTGATCGAGGTACCGGCGATGCTCGCCGCGGTGCACCTGGTCAACCGCACACGCGGCTGGTACGAGCGGCGCGAGGGTGTGGTCCCCGATGCCGCCTGCTGCCCGCCGGACGTACACCTGCACGGCGAACACTGAGAAAAGGACAACAACATGAAACAACTCGAGCGCATCATCCTGAGCGGCATCCTGCTGACACTTGCCCTCGCGGCCCAGGCCGCCCCCGGCTTCCTGGTGGATGCCGACTGGCTCGCCGAACATATCGACGACGACAAGCTGGTGGTACTGGAGGTGCGCTACCACCCGCACCGCTATTACACCATCGGACACATCCCCGGTGCGGTGCAGGTGCAGCGCTTCAAGGACCTGGGCGACAACCAGGCCAACCCGCTGATGCGTTTCCCCTCGCGCGAGGCCTTCCAGGCCACCCTGCGCCGCTGGGGGGTGAATGACGACTCCACCCTGGTGCTGTACGACGACTCGCGCACCGCGCTGACCTCGCGGCTGTATTTCCTGCTGGAGCTCTACGGCTACGACATGGCGCGGGTTAAGATCCTCGACGGCGGCACCATCGAATGGTCGGCCTTCGAGGAGATGAGCCGGGAGCCGGCGAATCCCGAGCCGGGCACCGTCACCCTCAAGCCGGCTAATCCCGCGCTGTACGTCGAGTGGACCGACGTCTACGACGACGTGGTCTCGCGGCGCGACCCGAACGTGGTGCTGCTCGATGCCCGCCCTCACGACATGTACACCGGCGAGGTCATCAAGCACTCGGTGATGGGCGGGCACATCCCGGGGGCGGTCAATGTGGTGAGCCTCGACGGCACCGACGGCCAGAGCCAGAAGTGGCTGTCCGATGCCGAACTGGCCACACTCTAT
The DNA here is from genome assembly GCA_024762485.1 of Chromatiales bacterium. Classification (GTDB taxonomy): domain Bacteria; phylum Pseudomonadota; class Gammaproteobacteria; order Chromatiales; family Chromatiaceae; genus JANTHH01. The sequence goes on along the minus strand of JANTHH010000233.1, from coordinate 1,813 downwards.
AAAGACATCCCCAGGGACAGGACCTTCTATGTCTACTGCCACGACGGCTTCCGCATGAGCCTGGCCTACCTGCAGCTCAAGTCACTGGGCGTGAAGGACGTGCGGCTGTACAACGGCGGCTGGTCCCACTGGGGCAACCGTCTGAGCCTGCCCACGGTGATGGGCGAGCAACCCTACGACGAGGCCTATGCACTGTGATCAGCCGTATCCTCCCCCTACTGTTTCTGCTGGTGGCGTCCAGTGGCGCCCATGCCTTCGAACTGCTCACCGAGCCGGTCAGCGACGATGCCTATGCACTGGTGGGCGAGATCGGCCCGCGCACCTATGAGAACCATGCGCTGAACAATACGCTGGGTTTCGTGGTCACCCCGGATGGCGTGGTGCTGATCAGCGCCGGCGCCTCGCCCTCGGGCGCACGGCTGATCGAGGCGGCCGTTGCCCGGGTGACCCGGCAGCCGATCCGCTGGGTGATCAACGTCGGCGCACAGGACCACCACTGGCTGGGCAACAGCTACTTCGCCGCGCACGGCGCCGAGGTCATCGCCCTCGCCCGCACCGTCGCCACCCAGCACGACCACGCGGACAATCATCTCGAGCGTCTGCACAGGGTGCTGAAGGATCGCGCCGCCGATGTGCGCCCGGCCTATGCCAGCCGGGTGCTCGACAGCGACCACGCCACCCTGCAGCTCGGTGGCAGGACCTTCGAGCTGATCTGGCCCGGCGACGGCCACTTCCCGGGCGATGCCATCCTCTGGCTGCCGGCGGAGAAACTGGTGTTCACCGGCGACCTGGTATTCCACGACCGCATGCTCGGCATCCACCCCTTCTCCCCGGTGGCCGACTGGCAGAAGTCATTCCACGTCATGGCGGCACTCGGCCCCGAGCACGTGGTGCCCGGCCACGGCCATCCCGGCGACCTGGCCAAGGCGCGGCGTGATACCGGCGACTACCTCGACTGGCTGATCAAGAACGTCGGCCAGGCCCTGGCGGACTGGAAGGAACTGGAGGAGACCGTGGAGATGCTGGCCGATGCGCCCCAGTTCAAGCACCTGAAGTTCTACGACAGCTGGCACCGACGCAATATCCATCAGACCTATCTGCAGCTGGAGGCCGCGCAATAGGTGAGTGCTTTTGGCCCCGTGGGCATGTGCGATATCGGAACCGATGTTCGGCTAGTAAAGATCTCTCCCTCTGGTCGAGATGACAGGGTGATTAATAACTTGTCATTTCGACGAGCAGAGCGAGGAGAAATCCTGGACCCAGCCGGTACATACGATGCCGGGGCCGATGGTCGGCTTGGAAAGATCTCTCCCCTTGGTCGAGATGACAAGGAGGAGGCGCGTGAAGGCAACAGCCGTGCTGAACAGTGACACCCATGTGCTCACCGTAGGCACAACACAGCCAGGCAATGATTAAAAGGGACAAAAAGGCACACCGATGAAAAAGATCACTACGCTCGTCATCGTTCTCGCACTCGTTGCCGGCGGCATCCTCGCCATCAAGCATAAACACGAGGCCGCCAGCGCCATCTCACCGGCCAAGACCTACGGGATGGTGGTCGCCACCCTGAAGGCAGCAGCGGACAAGGTGCAGTTGACGGTGCCCTACCTGGCCGAGGTGCAGAGCGACAGCGATGTGCAGCTCTCCTCCAAGGTGGCATCGCGGGTCGAGTCCATCCTGCCCAGCGGCAGCACGGTGAAGGCGGGCCAGGTGGTGGCACGGCTCGATGACAGCGAGCTGAAGGCGAAGCGGCAGAACCTGCTGCTGCAGATCGAGCAGATCAAGAGCGACATCCGTGCCAAGCAGGCCGACC
>JANTHH010000232.1 GCA_024762485.1 Chromatiales bacterium | reverse complement strand
CCGATAACCAACGTCAACAACTGGGAGGATGCCAACGCCTATCGGATCGGGGTCACCCATCGCCTTGATCACAAGACACGCCTGCGCTTCGGCTACACCTATGACGAGACCCCGCAGCCGCGAGAATTCTTCAGCGCGCGGGTCCCTGACAACAACCGCCACCTGTTCAGCGTCGGCGCCAGCCATGAAGTGGACAAGGGCCTGGAACTGGATGTCGGCTACATGTTCGTCTACTTCGAGGATTACACACACAACAGCAGTACGCCGCCCTCGATCACCGACCCGAACGGCACCGCGGCCTACAATGGCGACTACTCGTCCTACGTCCACCTGCTGGGCGTCGGCCTGACCAAACGCTTCTGAGCAGCGGTGACATGCAAAGAAAAAGGCCGCTATTGCGGCCTTTTTCTTTTGCGGCGCCCGACCATGTCAGGGCAACCTCTGACCAAGTGAAGGTCAGATATACAGACAGATGTCGCTCTCGCCGGCGAACTCGAAGAATGCCGCGGCGCCCGCAAATTCCAGGCCCTCGATGAAGTCCGCTGGATTCATGTCAAAAAGATCCACCGTCATCTGACAGGCGATGAGCTTGACCTCGGCCTCAACGCACAGACTGCGCAGTTCGTCCACGCTGGCAACCCCCTTGTCGGCCATTTTTTTCTTCATCATGGCCGTCATCATCGCCTCCATGCCCGGCAGGGCGGTGAGGATGACAGGGAACCATTTTTCCATGCCCATGGGCATCGGCATGCCCGGATTGCCCAGCGGGGTCACCTTCAGGTCCAGTTGCTTCTTGCACAGCTGCAGGCCGTAGAAGGTGAAGAAGATCTGGGTCTCATAACCCAGGGCCGCGGCTGTGGAGGCCAGGATGAACGGCGGATAGGCCCAATCGAGCGAGCCCTTGGTTGCGATGATGGCAAGTTTCTTTTCTTCCATCTGGATTGTCCTCGAAATCTTATTGTGTGGTATTGAGGTGACCGGCTGTTTTCTTCTTTTCTGCCACGATGACGCAGTAGCAGATCCGGTTCCCTAAGCAGCGCTCAAACGAAAAATGCGGCCCCGGGGCCGCATCTCGTATCAGACCTTCTTGATCAGGAAGTGGAACTTGCCGCCCTCTTCCTTGGATTCCATCAGCTCGTTGCCGGTCTGCTTGGAAAAGGCCTCGAAGTCCTTAACAGAACCCGGATCGGTTGCAATGATGTGGAGCACCTTTCCGGCATCCATGCCAGCCAGCGCCTTCTTGGCACGCAGGATAGGAAGTGGGCAGTTCAGGCCACTTGCATCGAGTTCTTCGTCAAAATCAGCCATTTGGAACCTCCGAGTCTGGGAGTTGTGTTGTGAAAAAGCAGACGGGCTTTTATAGTCAAAACGCCTTGCAAACGCAAGCCCGACCCGTCTGCACGGCAGGGACCATAATAGGGTCAGGCGGCCTGGATATCGAAGCCATGGCGGGCCCAGTCGATGATGCCGCCACGCAAATTCAACACGTTGCCGACGCCCTGCTGCTGCAGGAACGCACAGGCCTGGTAGGAGCGCGCACCACTGCGACAGTAGAGGATGACCTCCTTGTCACGCGGCAGATCGTGCATGCGCATTGGAATCAGATGCATGGGAAGGTGCTGTGCCTCCGGCAGAACACCCTGCGCGACCTCCGCCTCACTGCGTATATCGATCAGCTCGACCGGCTCACCGGCATCCATGCGTTGCTTCAGGGTCTGTGCATCGATTTCAGACACAATCATGAAATACCCTCTCGTATCAGACATAGGTAAACGTAGCACAATATTATAACCTTGTAATATAGTCAATTAATGTTGACACAAATTGCACTGATGGCTGATGATTGCGTGTTGTCCAGCGCATTGAGCAAGATCGGACCCCTGGCAATACCCCCTTGTTTTTCAGGCAGTTGAGCGACCAAACACGAGGAAACACCGTCATCATGGAGCATTTACCCATCTTTCTGGATGTCCGGAATCGCCCCAGCCTGGTGGTCGGTGGCGGCGAGGTTGCCACCCGCAAGGTCACACTCCTGCTACGCGCCGGCGCAAAGGTCGACATCATCGCCCCCGCCCTCTGCCACGAACTGGCCGAACTGGCTGCCCAGGGAAAGATCAACCATCAGGCGCGGGCATACCGTGAGGGCGATCTCGACGACCATGTGCTGGTGATCGCGGCCACCGATGAACCGGCGGTCAACCGGCAGATCGCCGAGTCGGCCGGTAACCGCAACATCCCGGTCAACGTGGTGGATGATCCCGACAGCGGCAGCTTCATCATGCCCTCGATCATCGACCGCTCGCCGGTGGTGGCGGCCGTCTCCACCGGCGGCGCCTCGCCGGTACTGGCACGACTGATCCGGGCCCGCCTGGAATCCCTGATCCCCGCAGGCTACGGTCGTCTTGCCGACTTGGCGGCGCGCTTCCGCGACCGGGTCAAGCAGACCTTCGACAACCTCGACGATCGCCGCCGCTTCTGGGACCGGGTGCTCGAGGGCGCGGTCGCCGAGCGGGTGTTCTCCGGCCACGAGGAAGAGGCCGAGGCCATCATGGAACGGGAACTGGCGAGCGCCTCTCCGTCCAGCGGCATGGGCGAGGTCTACCTGGTCGGTGCCGGGCCGGGGGATCCCGATCTGGTGACCTTCCGCGCACTGCGGCTGATGCAGCAGGCCGACGTGGTGGTCTACGACCGCCTGGTGGCCAAGCCCATCCTCGAGATGGTGCGTTGCGATGCCCAGCGCATCTATGTCGGCAAGGAGCGCGACAAGCACGCCATGCGCCAGGAGGAGATCAACAAGCTGCTCGCCCGCCTGGCGAAAGAGGGTCATCGGGTGGTGCGACTGAAGGGTGGCGATCCCTTCATCTTCGGCCGTGGTGGCGAGGAGATCGACACCCTGGCCGAGCAGGGCGTGCCCTTCCAGGTCGTCCCCGCCGTCACCGCCGCGGCCGGCTGCGCGGCCTACTCGGGCATCCCGCTGACCCACCGCGACTACGCCCAGTCGGTGACCTTCGTCACCGGCCACCTCAAGGACAACAGCATGAACCTGAACTGGCCGCAGCTCGCGCAGCCGGCACAGACGGTGGTGTTCTACATGGGGCTCAAGGGCCTGCCGGTGATCAGTCGGGAGCTGATCGCCCATGGTCGCCCGCCCGAGACCCCGGTGGCGCTGGTGCAGCAGGGCACCACCCACAAACAACGGGTGTTCATCGGCAACCTGGGCAACATCGCCGAGATCGCCGAACGCGAGCAGCCGAAGCCACCGACCCTGATCATCGTCGGAGAGGTGGTGGAACTGCACGACAAGCTGTCCTGGTACAAGGCACCCGAACATTCCGAACAGGGGGCCACCACCACCATCACCGCGGGCTCCGAACGACTGCCGGAATAAGCCCGGCCACCACCAGTAAAAAAGGCGAAGCCCCCGCTTCGCCTTTTTTACTGGCATGGAGTGTCAAACCGGCATCATTCGGGATCGACCCAGTCCGCCGGTCGGTGCTGTTCCGGGCGCAGCTTGGCAGTGAAGTATTCATCCGCGTAATCCAGGTCGACATCGTTGCCGTCCTTGTCCACCATTGGCTGGTCGTAGTCCTTCCAGCCGCGCAATCCGGTCTGCAGCGAACAGACATTCTTGTAGCCAAGCACGTGCAGCGAGTAGGCCGCCATCAGGCTGCGGTAGCCCGAACGGCAGACCACCACCACATGCCGATCGCGTGCCCGCACCAGGTCCGGCTCGGTCTCCTCGTAATCCCATTCGCAGGCTGATTCGAGGATGCCGCGCGGCACGTGCATCGAGTCCTTGATATGCATGGCGTCGAATTCGTCCGGCTCGCGCACGTCCAGCACCAGCACGTCCTTGCCGTTCTCCAGCATCTCCGCCAGGTCCCAGGGCATGATCTCGCAGATGTCCTTGAGGGTATCCTGCAGCAGGTCGATAAAATGTTTCATGAGTGTTATCCGGTTCAGGTTGACTGGTGGTTATCCCGCGACTGCCCTCAGGCGCCGCGCTGACAGAGGTTCTGTTCCACGGCGATCACCGCCGCCTC
>JANTHH010000231.1 GCA_024762485.1 Chromatiales bacterium | reverse complement strand
GTAACGGTGTTGCCATGAGCTGTAGAGGTCCGGGCACTGCGTTGCGGCGCAGCGACAGGCTCTGTCTTGCAGAACTCGCGGAAAATGTCGGCACCCAGATACTCGGTGCCTGTGATGGCGCGGCAGGTGCTTGCCTCGTCACCGGTGACAGCCGTATCGCGACCGACCATGGTACCGGTGACAGTTTGACCATGACTGGTCTCGCTCGCACCGACTTTCCACGGCGCATCCTGTGCAGCTCCCGGCTTACTGTCTGCAGCCTTCCGGCGACGGCCTGCCGGTGCAGAGCGCTTTTGCCCGCTGGCACCCCGCTTGCTGCGCTGTTCGCGTACAGCACGCGCAATTTCACGGCCCGACAGTTGCGGATTTACGGCACGCGCAGTCTGCGCCTCGCTCATACCGGTACTGCTGATACCAGCCTTTCCCCGTGATGACAGGGCCCGACGGCGCGCCAGCGCTGCCACCTTGGCCGGGCTCTGCGCGACCACAGGGCGCTTAGCGCGATGATTGCGGCTGCGAACCGGTGCTGCCGGCTTGATCGTCTCACTACCACCGCCGTTTTCGCTGTTTCCACAGCCACAGCCGCAGCCGGCAGACTTCCTGCTCTCGCTAGAATTCGGTTGGGCTTCTTTCTGCATAACACGGTCGTTAGCAGTACGCGTTCGATCCCCACCACTGATCGCTCGCTTGCCCTGAGTGGACAATGCACGGCGACGCTCCAGCGACGCTTTGCGCGCACTGCTGGAGGCGACCGTGCCGCCCGAATAAGACGGGGTCGAAGGACGGGCAGCAGCGGCAGGAACAGAAGCAGGAGCCGCTGCTGCGGTTGCGACTGGCGAACTGGAGCTCGCCTTAATCGCCGCCTTGCCACCTTTGGACATTGCCTTCCGGCGCGCCAACGCCAGGGCTCTCCCTCTGTTTGCTGTTGCCGTTGCTGCCATTGTCTTCCCCGTTTCGTTCAACCGTTGTTCATGGCCGCACAATGCGGCCAACCCTCACCTTTCGCGGCTCAGGCACGACCCTCGTGCACCACGAAGCTCAAGCCCTGGCTCTGGGTATAGGGATCGTATCCGATCAGACGGATATGGTGATCCGGATATGCGCGACGGCACGCGTCGATCTCAGCAGCAATCTTGTTGATATCCGACTCACCGAACATCGGCAGCTTCCACATGGTCCAATAGTGGTTGCCGGCCTGCGAGGGATGCTCATGCTCGATGGCAGGAGTCCAGCCCTGGGACACCAGATATGCAATCTGGTCATAAACCTCTTCCTGAGTCAGCTTAGGCAGAAACCCGAAGGTCTCAAGCGTTTGTGCAGTCTGATAATCGCCAATTTGTGCGTTATCCATGATGTCTTCCTCTCAAAAAAACAGTTGTCTGTCTAGCTCAAAAGTGGCCCGATTAACCGACGTCCAGCTTGTCAACGGTATCAAATTCGAACTTGATCTCTTTCCAGGTTTCCATCGCGATTGCCAACTCAGGGCTGTGCTTGGCAGCCTCGGTGAGGATGTCCCGCGCTTCCTTCTCGATGTCACGACCCTCGTTACGCGCCTTGACGGATGCCTCGAGCGCGACCCTGTTAGCGGCTGCGCCTGCGGCGTTACCCCACGGATGTCCCTGGGTACCACCACCGAACTGAAGCATCGAGTCATCACCGAAGATGGTGACCAATGCCGGCATGTGCCACACATGGATACCACCGGATGCAACTGCGAACACGCCTGGGAGTGAACCCCAGTCCTGATCGAAGAACACGCCACGTGAGCGATCTTCAGGAACGAAGGATTCGCGCAGCTGGTCAACAAAACCCAGCGTGGACTGACGGTCGCCTTCCAGCTTGCCGACCACAGTACCGGTGTGCAGGTGGTCACCGCCGGACAGACGCAGACACTTGGCCAGTACGCGGAAGTGGATACCGTGCTTCGGGTGACGATCGATAACCGCATGCATGGCGCGATGGATATGCAGCAGCATACCGTTCTCACGACACCAGTTGGCCAGACCCGTATTGGCGGTGAAACCACCGGTCAGGAAGTCATGCATGATGATCGGCGAGCCCACTTCCTTTGCGAACTCGGCACGCTTGTACATTTCCTCGGGAGTTGCAGCAGTAACGTTCAGATAGTGACCTTTGCGTTCGCCGGTCTCTTGCTCCGCCTTCTGGATCGCTTCGCCGACAAACTCGAAACGATCACGCCAGCGCATGAACGGCTGGGAGTTGACGTTCTCGTCGTCCTTGGTCATATCCAGACCGCCACGCAGACACTCGTATACCGCGCGACCGTAGTTCTTGGCCGACAGGCCCAGCTTGGGCTTGATGGTTGCACCCAGCATCGGACGACCGTACTTGTTCAGACGGTCACGCTCGAGCTGAATACCGGCAGGCGGGCCACCACAGGTCTTGATGTAGGCGATCGGGAAGCGAATGTCTTCCAGGCGCAGATGGCGCAGGGCCTTGAAACCGAACACGTTGCCGACCAGCGAGGTCAGCACGTTGACGATGGAGCCTTCCTCGAACAGGTCGATAGGATAGGCGATGAAGGCGTAGAACGACTCGTTGTCACCCGGTACGTCCTCGATGCGATAGGCGCGACCCTTGTAAAACTCCAGATCGGTCAGCAGCTCGGACCATACGGTCGACCAGGTACCGGTGGACGACTCGGCGGCAACTGCAGCCGCGACTTCCTCGCGCGGAACGCCCGGCTGACCGGTGCACTTGAAGCATGCGAGCAGATCGGTATCCAGCGGCACGTAGTCCGGGGTCCAATACATATCACGGTATTCTTTTACACCTGCATCGTAGGATTTCAGGGCCATGTTCAACTCCTGTCTTAGCTGTATCAGCGGTTCGGCGAGGTTACCCTCGAGGTGGCGTGAAGCTTAGGGTCAGGTCTTTGTCCGCTCCAATAAATCCTATTCTTTAAACCCATAGCTTATGATCTATGTAATGGCGACAAAGGGCAATAGTTTGATCACCAGAACAAGGAAAGCGGTCTCGGCACAAGCGGAGTAGTGTACCGAATACATACGGCATCTGAATGGAAAACAAACCATTAATCAGTGGTTTTGGGGTGACGACGACTGGACAGGCAGGGCCGGCATTGCGCGCTCAAAGACTTTCATCAGCTGGCCAGCCAAGTCAGTGGCCGACGCCCGGGTTTCATGCAGGCATAGCGCTATTCCCCCCGAAATACCTCTTGAAATAGATGTGTTTCATGATCATCCATTGAGATCATCTATGGAATCTACAGTAAAAGCGGCCAAATCGCTTGACCCCACATCATGATTGGTTTGGCGATGAGTCGCCTCAAAGAACAACCGCTGGTTCCGGGTCGCTCGGCGCGCGGCCCCGACAAGCCAAGCATCAGCATCACACTCAATCATACCCACCAATGACGGGGATTCCCTGACAGATGGACAACATCGCCCTGGGATTTCCTGCCCTGGCTTTTCCCGGGCAGCACATCGTGATCATCACCATTTAACACGCTGCTCCTCACCAGTCGCCACCCGCCACCAGGTAACCGTTAAACTGAACCCCCGTAACAAGAAGAGCAGCCTGCCCCGATCATGGAAATCGAACTGGTTGAAATCCGCGACTTCCTCTCCGCTACCACTCCCTTCAGCCTGCTGCCCGAGGCCTCGCTGGACCCCCTGTGTTCGGCCATGCAGATCCGCTACCTGCGTCGCGGCAGCGTCTTTCCGCCGACCGATGCACAGGGCAGTTTTCTCTACCTGGTGCGCAGCGGCGCTATCGAACTGCGCGACAGCGACGATCAGCTCACCGAGAAACTTTCCGAGGGCGGGCTGTACAGCGCCGCCTGCCAGCTGGTGAGTCTCGATGACAGCGCCCACGGCGAGCTGGTGGAGGATAGCCTGCTCTATCTGCTGCCCTGCGATCTGCTCAAGGGCCTGACCCGTGACTCGGCCGAATTCGCCCGCTTCTTCAGTGATTCGATGCGCGATCGCATGCAGCTGGCCATGGCAGATCGACACGACAGCGGCCTCGCCAGCCTCGCCGTACCGGTGCGCGAGCTGCTGCGGCAC
>JANTHH010000230.1 GCA_024762485.1 Chromatiales bacterium | reverse complement strand
TCGCGGCGAAGGGGGTGGATGCCATTGGCATCGACCTGGAGCAGCGCGATCGTGCGCCACGCAATTGTCCGGGATTCGCCCGTCATGTGCTGAGCGACCAGGAGGCCGCGCAGCTGGCCGGCAGGGTGGACTGTGGTGAGCACCTGCTGCGTTACTGGGTGGCCAAGGAGGCGGCGGCCAAGGCAGTGGGCACCGGCTTTCAGGGGCAGCCGAAACGCTTTGTCCTCACGGCAGCACCGGTGCTGGGGCGGAACACGGTGCAATGTGCGACGGCGTTGCTGGCGGTGCACATCAAGCAGCAGGGCGATGCATTGTTTGCAGTGGCCCACCGGGCGGTCTGAGCGTGCCGGCTGGCAGGTTGGCAGATGTTTCCGCAGGGCCGCGCGGCTTTGATAAAATCAGCGGCCGTTTCGCCACCCTGGTTGCCCGTCATGTCCGTCCGAACCCGCTTTGCCCCCAGCCCCACCGGTTATCTGCACGTCGGCGGTGCGCGCACCGCGTTGTTTTCCTGGCTCTATGCCCGTAAGCATGGTGGCAAGTTCGTGCTGCGCATCGAGGATACCGACCTCGAGCGCTCCACCCAGGAGTCGGTGAACGCCATCCTCGAGGGCATGACCTGGCTCAACCTGGAGTACGACGAGGGGCCCTTCTACCAGACCCATCACTTCGAACGTTACAACGAGATCATCGGCGAGCTCATGGACAAGGGCCTGGCCTACCGCTGCAACTGCTCGAAGGAGCGCCTCGACGAGTTGCGCGAGCAGCAGATGGCGAACAAGCAGAAACCACGCTACGACGGCCACTGCCGTAATCGTGAGGTCAGTGCCGACGAGCCGCACGTGATCCGTTTCCGCAACCCCACCGAGGGCGAGGTGGTGGTGGACGACCTGATCCGTGGCCGGGTGGTGTTCAGCAATTCTGAACTCGACGACCTCATCATCCGCCGCAGCGATGGCTCGCCCACCTATAACCTGACGGTGATCGTCGACGACACCGACATGGGCATCACGCATGTCATTCGTGGTGATGACCACCTCAACAACACGCCACGGCAGATCAACATGATGGAGGCACTGGGCCTGCCGGTACCGAAGTACGCCCACGTGCCGATGATCCTCGGTGACGACGGGGCGCGGCTGTCCAAGCGCCATGGTGCGGTCAGCGTCATGCAATACCTGAAGGACGGCTACCTGCCGGAGGCGTTGCTCAACTACCTGGTACGCCTCGGCTGGTCTCATGGTGATCAGGAGATCTTCAGCGTCGATGAGATGATCCAGCTGTTTGACCTCGACGGCATCAACAAGGCCCCCGCCAGCTTCAACACCGACAAGCTGCGTTGGCTCAACGCCCATTACATCAGGGAGAGTGATCCCAAGCGGATCGCTCACCTGCTATCCCCCCACCTCGGCGATCTGGATATCGATCCGGCTGAAGGTCCCGAACTGGTTGCCGTGGTCGAGGCCCAGCGGGAGCGCGCTGACACCCTGGTGGAGTTGGCGGCAATCAGTGCCTTTTACTACCGCGATTTCGACGACTACGACCCGAAGGCCGCGAAGCGGGGGCTGAAGGCGGCTGCGCTTGAACCGTTGAGGGCGGTGCGGGTGACCCTGGCCGAAATCGAAGACTGGCAGCGCCCGGCCATCAAGGAGGCCATGGACGCCACCGTCAGTGTCCTTGATATCGGTTTCGGCAAGCTCGGCCAGCCCCTGCGGGTGGCGGTGACAGGCGGCAACCCGTCGCCCGATCTCGACCTGACACTGGCACTGGTGGGCAAGGAGGCGACCCTGCGTCGCATCGACCGCGCCATCGACTACATCCAGGCCTCGCTGGCCGAGGAGCCGGCATGAGCACCGAAAGCAGCACCCCTTCCAATTTCATCCGCCAGATCATTGAAAGTGACCTGGCCAGTGGCAAGCACAGTGCCGTCCACACCCGCTTTCCGCCGGAGCCGAACGGCTATCTGCACATTGGCCATGCCAAGTCCATCGTGCTCAATTTCGGCATCGCCGAGGACTATCACGGCCAGTGCAACCTGCGCTTTGACGATACCAACCCGCACAAGGAGAACGTCGAGTTCGTCGAGGCGATCAAGCACGATGTGCAGTGGCTCGGTTACCAGTGGAGCGAGCTGCATTTTGCCTCGGACTATTTCGAGCAGCTCTACCGGTTCGCCGAGGAGCTGATCGGGAAAGGCAAGGCCTTCGTCTGCGAACTGAATGCCGAGCAGATGCGCGAGTATCGCGGCAATCTCACCGAGCCGGGTCGGAACAGTCCCTACCGTGACCGCTCTGTCGAGGAGAATCTCGATCTGTTCCGCCGCATGCGCGCGGGTGAGTTCGAAGATGGCAGCAAGGTGCTGCGCGCAAGGATCGACATGGCAGCGCCCAACCTGAATCTCCGTGATCCGGTGTTGTACCGCATCCGTCATGGCGTGGTGCATCACCAGACCGGCGCCGAGTGGTGCCTGTACCCCATGTACGACTACACCCACCCCATCTCCGATGCTCTGGAGGGGATCACCCACTCGCTGTGCACCCTCGAATTCGAGGATCACCGGCCACTCTACGACTGGGTGCTGGACAACATCACCATTCCCTGCCATCCGCGGCAGATCGAGTTCGCCCGCCTCAATCTCGAATACACCGTGGTCAGCAAGCGCAAGCTCACCCAGCTGGTGGATGAGGGCCATGTCGAGGGCTGGGACGACCCGCGCATGCCCACCATTGCCGGGCTGCGCCGGCGGGGTTACACCCCCGCGGCGATCCGTGACTTCTGCGGCCGCATCGGGGTCACCAAGTCCGATTCCACCACCGAGATGAGCCTGCTCGAGACCTGTGTGCGCGAGGATCTCGATGCCAGCGCACCGCGCCGCATGGCGGTGCTGAATCCGCTCAAGGTGGTCATCACCAACTACCCGGAAGGGCAGGTGGAGGAATTGCAGGGCCCCAACCACCCCAAGGACGAGGGCATGGGGACCCGCACCCTCAAGCTCACGCGCGAGATCTACATCGACAAGGCGGATTTCCGTGAAGAGGCCAACAAGAAGTACAAGCGCCTGGTCAGCGGTGGCGAGGTGCGCCTGCGCAACGCCTACACCATCATCGCCAACGAGGTGATCAAGGACGAGGCCGGCGAGATCATCGAACTGCGTTGCACCTACGACCCGGCCACCCTGGGCGTCAACCCCGAGGGCCGCAAGGTGCGCGGCGTGATTCACTGGGTGTCTGCCAGCGAATGCATCCATGCCGAGGTGCGTCTCTACGATCGTCTGTTTACCGTGCCGTCACCCGATGCCGACAAGGAAAGGGACTTCCTTTCGTTCATCAATCCCGACTCGCTGCTGACCCTGACCCAGGCGGTGCTCGAACCGGCATTGGCCGATGCCGAACCCGGTCAGCCATTCCAGTTCGAGCGCGAGGGGTATTTCTGCAGGGACGAGGTCGCCAGCACCGCCGAGCGGCCGGTATTCAACCGCATCGTGACCCTGCGCGACTCCTGGGCCAAGGTCGAGACGAAGTGAATCGCGGTATGGCCGAAGCGGGACAGGCTGCCGGAGGTTGATGGGATTTTGCCGGTGTCAGCGGGTGGATGGGCCGGCGGGTAAAAAAAACGAAAAAAAATGCTCCCGGCTCTGGACAAAGGCCATCTGCAAAACTACTATATGCGCCTCGTTCGACGGGGCCATAGCTCAGCTGGGAGAGCGCAACACTGGCAGTGTTGAGGTCGGCGGTTCGATCCCGCCTGGCTCCACCAAAAATTCGGTTTTCTGTCCCGTTCGTCTAGAGGCCTAGGACATCGCCCTTTCACGGCGACGACAGGGGTTCGACTCCCCTACGGGACGCCAACAAAAAGCCCCGGTCACGCAAGTGGCCGGGGCTTTTTCCTGCCTGCTGCCTTGCCCCGGGCTACAGGGTGAGGATCATGCGCAGCGCATCCAGACGCAGGTGGGTCTTCTGCAGATAGAGGCCGAGCAGCTCGATGCGTTGCTGCAGCTGTTCGATCTCCTCCTCACGCACGCTGGGGTTGACCCGTGCCAGTGCCCGCAACCGCTCCAGCTC
>JANTHH010000229.1 GCA_024762485.1 Chromatiales bacterium | reverse complement strand
ACCGGCGTGGGCAAGACCGAGGTGACCCGCCAGCTGGCGCGCATCCTCGACATGCAGCTGATCCGCTTCGATATGTCCGAGTACATGGAGCGTCACACCGTGTCACGTCTGATCGGCGCACCGCCCGGCTATGTCGGCTTCGACCAGGGCGGTCTGCTGACCGAGGAGATCAACAAGCATCCCCATTCGGTACTACTGCTCGACGAGATCGAGAAGGCCCACCCGGACGTGTTCAACCTGCTGCTGCAGGTGATGGACCATGGCACCCTGACCGACAATAACGGACGCAAGGCGGACTTCCGCAACGTGATCATCATCATGACCACCAATGCCGGGGCCAGCGACATGCAGCGTCGTTCCATCGGTTTCACCGAGCAGGATCACAGTACGGAAGGCCTGGAGGCCATCAACAAGATGTTCACCCCCGAGTTCCGTAACCGCCTCGATGCGGTCATACAGTTCACGGCTCTGGACAAGGCGAACATTGCCCACGTGGTGGACAAGTTCCTGTTCGAACTGGAAGGTCAGCTGCTGGACAAGCAGGTGCACCTGGAGGTCACGCCCGAGGCGCGTGCATGGCTGGCGGAAAAGGGCTATGACCCGAAGATGGGTGCACGCCCGATGGCCCGGCTGATCCAGGAGCAGATCAAGAAACCGCTGGCGGAGGAGTTGCTGTTCGGGGCCCTCTCGGGAGGCGGTGTCGTGCGGGTCGACGTCGAGGGTGACGCCCTGTCACTGGATTACGAGAACACCACCGTGCACTGAACGGTCGCCCCAGAGGGTGACCGTTGATCGTTCGGCAGTGCTGGAGGGAGGCTGGATGCCCGGTGTGGGGCTGATCAGCGTTCGCGGTAGACGATCCGGCCCTTGGTGAGGTCGTAGGGGGTGAGTTCCACTTTGACCTTGTCGCCGGTGAGGATGCGGATATAGTGCTTACGCATCTTGCCGGAGATGTGTGCGGTGACAACATGACCGTTTTCCAGTTCCACCCGGAACATGGTGTTCGGAAGGGTGTCCACCACGGTGCCTTCCATCTCGATGACGTCTTCTTTCGACATACTGCCTTCTTGATTACGTTATTGGCCCGAGTGGGCCGATTTCGATTGGCGGCGAATTATAGCAACGCTTTGCCGCGGGCGCATCAATCCGGCTGATAGGGTTGCCAGCGGCCATCCTGCAGCAGCTCAAGGGGGCGGTAGTCCGTCTTGTAGGCCATCTTGGGACTCTCGGCGATCCAGTATCCAAGATACAACCAGTGTCGCCCTGCAAGACGCGCCCGCTCGATCTGGCTGAGAATGGCATAGGTGCCCAGCGAGCGGCTGCCCAGTTCCGGGTCGAAGAAGGTGTACACCGCTGAGAGACCGTCGGGGAGCACGTCGGTCACCGCCACGGCCACCAGCCTGTCACCGAGATGAAATTCGATCAGTACGGTATCGCACCAGCCGCTGTCGATGAATCCCATGTACTGCTCCTCGTCCATGTCCGCCATTTCGCCACCGCTGTGGCGGCTGGCGGTGTAGCGCCGGTAGAGCTCGAAGTGTGCCCGCGAGAAGCTGCAGGGATGTTCGCGGATCTCGATGTCGGACGCGTTGAGGCGGCGTATCCGCCGCTGGTTGCGACGTGGCTGGAAGGACTGGACAGGCACCCGCGCTGATCGGCAGGCATCGCAGTCCGGGCAATGGGGGCGGTAGACGTGGCGCCCGCTGCGACGGAATCCGAGTTCCAGCAGCTGCTGGTAGCGGCGTGTATCGAGTGCCGCATCCGGGTCGATGAAGGCCGTTCTCGCCTGCCGCCCCGGCAGATAGTGGCAGTCGTGGGGCGGGGTGAGAAACAGACTGATCTGCTGCATCCTGTCGGCCATGTCGGTCATTGCGCATGCCTCAGTTCACGGGTCGAGCACCGGGGTTGTGACCAGGCCGGCGCAGGCGACAGGGCCAGCGCATCAGCCAGTTCATGCTGGAACCGGCTGCGTGGAATCTCGTATGCACCCAGGCTGGCCAGATGGTCATTGCGGACCTGGCAGTCGATCAGGCTGAATCCCCAGTCGGACAGTCGCTCGACCAGGAAGGCGAGGGCCGTCTTCGAGGCGTCGCTGACGCGGCTGAACATGGATTCGCCGAAGAATACCCCGCCCAGCGCCAGGCCGTAGAGGCCGCCGACCAGCTCACCGTCCTGCCAGGTCTCGATCGAATGGGCATGGCCCAGGGCATGCAGTTTCTGATAGGCGGCAATCATCTCCGGCTGCAGCCAGGTGGCGGGTTCGTCGCGCCGCGGGGCCGCGCATTGGCGGATGGTCTGGGCAAAGGCCTGGTCCATCGAGATCTCGAGGTGACCCCGGCGCAAGGTCTTGCGCAGGCTGCGGCTGACCTTCAATTCATCGGGATAGAGCACCATGCGCGGGTCGGGACTCCACCAGAGGATGGGGTCGCCCTCGTTGTACCAGGGAAACACGCCCTGACGATAGGCGCCGAGCAGGCGTTCGGGCGACAGGTCGCCGCCCACCGCCAGCAGTCCGTTGGGATCGGATTCGGCCAGCGCGGGATCGGGAAAGGCGGTGGTCGGCGCCGTCTTGTCGAGCAGGTACAGCATCAGCCGTCGTCCGGCCCCGTTTTGTAGGGGCTGTGGGTGTTCATCTCGGCCTCGTAGTCGACCATCGCACCCTGCTCCTGTTCAAGGAAATGGCGCACCGCCTCGGCGAACCGGGGGTCCGCGATCCAGTGGGCGGAAGCAGTGGTGGTGGGCAGGAAGCCGCGACTGACCTTGTGCTCGCCCTGGGCGCCGGGCTCGAAGCGCTGCAGGCCGTTGGCGATGCAGAAATCCAGTCCCTGGTAGTAGCAGGCCTCGAAATGCAGGCTGTGGAATTCCTCCTCGCAGCCCCAGTGCCGCCCATAGAGCGTGTCGTCCCCCACCAGGTTGAAGGCGGCGGCGACGATGCGCTGCTGGTGATAGGCCAGCACGAGCAGGACCGATGCCGGCATCTGTCTGCCGATCTCGCGGAAGAATCCCTCCGAAAGGGTCGGCATGCCGCCGCGTTTGTGGAAGGTTGATTCATAGAGCCGGTGAAAGGTCGCCCATTCGCTGTCGCTGATCTCGTCGCCGCGCAGTTGGCGAATGTCGATACCGGCCTCGTGCACCCGCCGGCGCTCGCGTCTGATCTTCTTGCGCTTGGCCGAGGAGAGGCGGGCGAGGAAGTCATCGAAGTCCCGGTAACCCTGGTTCTGCCAGTGAAACTGACAGCCGTGGCGACGCATCAGGCCGTGGGCCTGCAGCCGGCTGGTCTCGTCCTCTGGCGTGAACAGCCAGTGCAGCGACGAGACCCCAAGCGCCTCCGCCAGGGCGCCGGCCGCGCTGATCAGGTCATCGGCCAGGGCAGGCGGCGCGGCGGGGTGGAGCAGCAGCTTGGGTCCAGTCGCCGGGGTGTAGGGTGCGGCACTGACCAGCTTGGGGTAGTAATCAAGGCCGGCACGCTCGTAGGCCTGTGCCCAGGACCAGTCGAAGACGAACTCACCGTAGGAGTTGTTCTTCAGATACAGCGGCACCGCCCCCAGCAGGGTGCCGTTCCGGTCGCGGGCGACGAGGTGGCGCGGCAGCCAGCCGTATCGCTCGCCCACCGCGCCCTGTTTTTCGAGTGCGCGCAGAAACTCGTGGCGCAGAAAGGGGTAGGGTGAGGCACCGAGCGCGTTCCATTCGCGGCTGTCGATCCCGGCCAGCGAGTCGACGGTGTCGATGCGGATGGCAGGGTTGTGATTGCGGGGTTCGGCCTGTTCGGACATGGCTCTGCTGGTCGGTCTGCGTCGGGGTCAGCATGCCCCCTCTGCCGGGTGAAAAAAA
Organism: Chromatiales bacterium; assembly: GCA_024762485.1. GTDB lineage: Bacteria > Pseudomonadota > Gammaproteobacteria > Chromatiales > Chromatiaceae > JANTHH01. Next base: position 241 of record JANTHH010000229.1, on the reverse strand, counting down.
CCTAAAGATTCTAATGCCCATTCCGATAGCTATCGGATATGGAAGACATCTTACATCTGCAGGTCGGTGCCTCGGTGCAATTGCAGGCGATCGGTGCTGCCGGTGCCCCGCGATTTCAGGTCAAGGTCATCGGCTACGTGGTCGGTGGCAGCCTGTTGGTCACCGCACCCTATCTCAAGGGCAAGTTGCAGATGGTGCGTGTTGGCCAGCAATTCAATGTCCGCATGTTGCGTGGCAGTGA
>JANTHH010000228.1 GCA_024762485.1 Chromatiales bacterium | reverse complement strand
CTGGCGGCCGGGGTGGCCAGCGGTGACCTGATCGTCGACGGCGGCAACTCCAACTACAAGGACAGCCAGCAGCGTGCCGAAAGCCTTGCCGGACAAGGTGTCCATTTCGTCGACAGCGGCACCTCCGGCGGTGTCTGGGGGCTGGAGAACGGCTACAGCCTGATGGTGGGCGGCAGCCCGGAGGCGGTGGCGCTGGTCGAACCCGCGTTGAAAAGCCTGGCCCCCGGCCCCGACACCGGCTGGGGCCACGTTGGCCCGGCCGGCGCCGGCCACTATGTGAAGATGGTCCACAACGGCATCGAGTACGGCATGATGCAGGCCTATGCAGAGGGCTTCGAGCTGATGGAATCGAAGGCCGGGATGGCGCTGGACATGGCGCAGATCGCCCATATCTGGCAGCACGGCAGCGTGGTGCGTTCCTGGCTGCTCGACCTGATCGCCGACGCACTCGACCAGGATGTCGGGCTCACCGGCCTCAGCGACTATGTGGACGACTCGGGGGAGGGTCGCTGGACGGTGATCGACGGCATCGAACAGGGCATCCCCACCCCGGTGCTGGCGCTGGCGCTGCAGATGCGTTTTCGCAGCCGCCAGTCGCCCTCCTACGCCGGCAAGCTGCTCAATGCCATGCGTGCAGGATTCGGCGGCCACCCGATCAAGGCAGCCAATGACGCAGGAGACGCCTGATGGACGACGCACAACCCGTGATCGCCGGCGCCGAGCAAACCGAACCCGCGAACATCGTCATCTTCGGCGCTGCCGGGGATCTGACCAAGCGCAAGCTGATGCCGGCGCTGGTGAAGATGATCCACTGCGGTCTGGTGCATGCGGACAGCCGCATCATCGGCGTGGTCAACAACCGGACCGAGGAAGAATGGCGTGAACTGATCCACACCAGCCTGAACAAATACGCCCCCGAACTGGGCATGGACGATGACCGCTGGGAGGCCTTCGCCAAGCACCTGAAGATGGTGCCCGGCGACCTTGCCGATGACGCCACCTACACCCATGTCGGCAAGGCAGTGGAGACCCTCGATGGCAGGAAAAACGCGCTGTTCTATTGTGCCATCCCGCCACAGTGGTACGGCCGGGTCGCCGAGGGCCTGAAGCAGGCCGGTCTGGTGCGTCAGGACGAGGGCTTTCGCCGCATCGTCATAGAGAAGCCCTTCGGCATGGACCTGCAAAGCGCACGCGCACTCAATGCCGAACTGCAGGCGGTATTCGACGAATCGCAGATCTATCGCATCGATCACTATCTGGGCAAGGAAAGCGTGCAGAACCTGTTGGTCTACCGCTTCGCCAACAGCATCATGGAGCCGTTGTGGAACCGTAACTACATCGACCATATCCAGATCTCCGCCGCCGAGACCCTGGGGGTGGAATACCGCGCCAAGTACTACGAGCAGTCGGGTGCGCTGCGCGACATGATCCAGAGCCACCTGATGCAGGTGATGACCCTGGTGGCGATGGAGCCGCCGGTGGAGTTCACCGACCAGGCGGTGCGTGACGAAAAGATGAAGGTGCTGCGTGCAGTGCGGCGCTTCAAACCCCGTGACGCCGAGCGCTATGCAGTGGCTGCGCAATACGCATCCGGCAGCATCAACGGCGAGAAGGTGCCCGCCTATGTGGCTGAACCGGGTGTCGCGCCCGACTCGGCGACCGAGACCTTCGCCGCGGTGCGCTTCTATATCGACAACTGGCGTTGGCAGGGCGTGCCCTTCGTGCTGTGGAGTGGCAAGCGTTTGGCAAAGCGGGTGTCGGAGATTGTCATCCGCTTCCGCAAGCCGCCATTCAACCTGTTCGACAATCACGCCAAGGCACCGACCCCGAACGCCCTGGTATTCCGCCTGCACCCGGACGAGGGGGTGTTCCTGCGCATGAACGCCAAGATGCCCGGGCTCACCACTGAACTGCAGCGCATGGTGATGCGCGCACCCTACGCCGGCGATGGCAATGACGTGGCCGAGGCCTACGAGATCCTGCTGCACGACGTGCTGCTGGGCGACGCCACCCTGTTCTCCCGCGCCGACGAGGTGGAGGAGTCCTGGGAGATCGTCGACCCCCTGCTCAAGGCCTGGCGGGACCGTGTCTCCATCGAGCGCTACCGTGCCGGCACCTGGGATGTGCCGGATATAGAACAGCTGTTCGAGGGCTGTGTCGGCGGCTGGCACCGGCCCACGTGAGCCCGTCTCACCAGTGGCGCCGACTGGCCGATGCCGACGCAGTGGCGGAGGCAGCGGCCGCCTATCTTGCGCAGCGCATACGCACGCATGTCGATGCGCACGGCATCTGCCACCTGGCACTGCCGGGTGGCACCACCCCGGCGCGCTGCCTGGCGCAACTCGCCAGCCTGGCGCTGCCTTGGCAACAGGTCCACTGTTACCTGGGGGACGAACGCTGCCTGCCGCCGGGCGACCCTGAACGCAACGACACCATGCTGGCGGAGAGCCTCTGGTCACGCGTGGCCATCCCAGCGGCGAACATCCACCCGATAGCCGCCGAGCTGGGCCCCACCGAGGGGGCAAGGCGCTACTGCCCGGTGATCGAGAACGCCGGTCGCATCGACATCGCCCTGCTCGGCATGGGTGAGGATGGCCACACCGCCAGCCTGTTTCCTGACAACCCCGCGCTGGCACTGACTGCGCCCGTGGTGCCGGTGTTCGATGCGCCGAAGCCGCCACCCGAGCGGGTGTCGCTGAGCATCCAGACCCTGCGCGATAGCGGCGAGCGCATCGTGCTGGTGACCGGCAGCAGCAAGGCCGCTGCACTGCGACGGGTGAAGGCCGGTGATCCGCTGCCCGTCAACCTCATCGGGCCGCTGTGCGGCTTTTGCGACGCCGCGGCCGACCCGCCTCAGGAGGCCTGACCCTGCCCGGGGGCTCTGCTACCATGCCCGCCCCTTCCCCTGACGAGCCTGCCGATGGCGATCAAATCAACGGTCTTCAAGGCCGAACTGCAGATCAGCGACATGGACCGGAATTATTATCACGGCCACGAACTGACCCTCGCCCGACACCCGTCGGAGACCGACGAGCGGATGATGCTGCGCCTGCTGGCCTTCTCGATCCACGCCAGCGAGCACCTGGCATTCACCCGCGGCATCAGCAGTCAGGACGAGCCCGACATCTGGGAGAAGGATCTGACCGGCGAAATAGCCCTGTGGATCGACCTCGGGCAGCCCGACGAGAAACGCCTGCGCAAGGCGTGCGGCCGCGCCCGTTCGGTATACGTCTACAGCTATGCAGACCGCGCTGCAGAGATCTGGCGTGAACAGAGCCAGCCCCACTGGCAACGTTTCGACAACCTCGGTGTGCGGCACCTGCCCGAGACCCAGACCGCTCCCCTGGCCACCATGGCACAGCGGAACATGCAGCTGCAGTGCACCATCCAGGATGGCGAGATCTGGTTCGGTGACGGCCAGTCCTCGACACAAATCAGGCCCGTCGTCTGGAAAGCGCCGGCAGCCTGACGTTGAAGATCAAGACAGAGAACCGAGGCCCCCATGTTCAAGACCAACGAATATTTTGACGGCAAGGTGAAATCCATTGCCTTTCACGCCGACGACCAGGACGCGACCATCGGCGTCATGGCCCCCGGTGAGTACGATTTCGGCACCGACCGAAAGGAACGCATGACGGTCATCAGTGGTGCCCTCACCGTGCAGCTGCCCGGTAGTGCTGCCTGGCAGACCTTCAAGGCCGGCGAGTCATTCGACGTCCCGGGCGACAGCCGCTTCGGGGTCAAGGTCAACGAGGAGACCGCCTATCTCTGCCGTTATGGCTGAACCCTACCGGCCACCTGCCGATACCGGGCTCGACCTGGTGCACGAGGATGAGTGGCTGCTGGTGCTGAACAAGCCCGCCGGCCTGCTCAGTGTGCCCGGCCGCGGGGCGGACAAGCAGGACTCACTGGCGCACCGGGTGCAGTCCAGGTATCCCGGTGCCCGGGTCGTCCACCGGCTGGACATGGAGACCTCCGGGCTGCTGCTGATGGCACGGGACCGGGAAACCCAGCGCCTGCTGGGCCAGGCCTTCGAGCATCGCCAGGTAGGCAAGCGCTACAGCGCCGTGGTGGCGGG
>JANTHH010000227.1 GCA_024762485.1 Chromatiales bacterium | reverse complement strand
CTGTACAGGTCTATCTCGACTCCTGCGTCAAGTGCGGTGCCTGCACAGACAAGTGCCACTACTACCTCGGTACCAGCGACCCCAAGAACATGCCGGTCGCACGCCAGGATCTGCTGCGCAAGGTCTATCGTCGCTATTTCACGTTTGCCGGCAAGTATTTCCCCAAGCTGGTGGGTGCAACCGATTTCACCAAGGATGTACTGGACGACTGGTACACCTATTTCCACCAGTGCTCGCAATGTCGGCGTTGTTCGCTGTTCTGCCCCTACGGCATCGATACCGCCGAGATTTCGATGGCTGCACGCGAGATCATGGATCGCATCGGCGTGGGACAGAAGTACTGCAACGAGATCATCGGCAAGGTTTTCAAGATCGGTAACAATCTGGGTCTGCCGGGCCCCGCCCTGGAGGACACCCTCGAAGGTCTCGAGGAGGATGTGCTCGACGAAACAGGTGTCGAGGTGAAATATCCGCTCGACCAGAAAGGCGCGGACATCCTTTTGGTAACCCCCTCGGCCGACTTCTTTGCCGAACCCCATGTCGACGGCCTGATCGGCTACGGCAAGGTCTTCCACGAGGCGGGTGTGTCCTGGACGATGAGTTCCAAGGCGTCCGAGGCGGCAAACTTCGGGATGTTCATCGGCTCTTATGAAAACATGCGCAAGATCTCACTGCGCATCCGCGAAGCGGCCCTCGAACTCGGCGTCAAGCGCATCGTGTTCGGCGAGTGTGGCCACGCTTGGCGTGTGGCCTACAGCTTCCTGAACACGCTTGCCGGTCCCTTCGATTTCCTCGATCAGCGTTATCCCATACCGCAGCACATTCTCGAGTTCACTTGGGATGAACTGCAAAAGGGCACGCTGAACATCGACAAGTCATTGAACGACGACATGACCGTCACTTTTCATGATTCATGCAATGTGGCGCGCGCGACCCGCATGGGCAACGAGCCGGGTGGCCAGTTCACCATCCCGCGCAACGTCATCAAGGCGGTCTGTAACAATTTCGTAGACATGTCACCTGAGACCATCCACGAGAAGACCTTCTGCTGTGGTGGCGGTGGCGGCCTGCTGACGGATGACCTGATGGAGATCAGGGTGAAGGGGGCCAAGCCGCGTATGGACGCCCTGAGCCAGGTGATCGAGGAAGATGGTGTCACCCACATGGCCGCCATCTGCGCAATCTGCAAGGCGCAGTTTACCAAGGTCTTGCCGTACTACGGCATGGGGATGGACATGATCGTGAGTGTCCATCAGCTGGTTTCGAATGCGATTATCCTCACTGGTCAGACGACTGATGAGGACGATGAGAATGATGAGGAAGACGCTGCCTGATCAGGCGGGCTTCCCGGTTTTTTAAACAACATATGCCTGACGGCACTCTGTTTACTGGTAAGGAGATTTAGAATGGCGACTCCTAGTGATGAAATGAATACCAAGCTTAACTGGCGCCGCTTCGAAGATGGCAAAAACACTTGGGGTTCTTTCGCTGACAAGATTTTTGTCGAAGACACTTCCCACAAGTGCCCGACCTATGTCCACAAGACTCCCCCTTGCCAGGGCAGCTGCCCCTCGGGTGAAGATATTCGCGGATATCTGGCCATCGCACGTCAGCAGGAAAAGCCGCCAGAGGGCATGGAATGGCAGGAGTACGCCTTCCGCCGTTCCACTGATGCCAACCCGTTCCCGTCGATGATGGGCCGCGTCTGCCCTGCACCCTGTCAGGACGGCTGTAACCGTAACGAGGTCGACGACTATGTCGGCATCAACGCGGTCGAGCAGTTTATTGGCGACACCGCCATCGAGAATGCGTACACATTCGAGGCCGGTCCTTCCACCGGCAACAAGGTCGCGGTCATCGGCGGCGGCCCCGCCGGCATGGCAGCGGCCTACCAGCTGCGTCGCAAAGGTCATGCTGTGACCATCTATGAAGCCTTGGGCGACCTCGGCGGCATGATGCGTTTCGGTATCCCGAACTACCGGATTCCGCGTGACAAGCTGGCAGCCGAGATTCAGCGCATCCTCGACATGGGTGATATCGAGGTTCACACCAATACCCGCGTCGGTACCGACGTGAGCATGGAAGATATCGAAAGCAAGCACGACGCCATCCTGTGGGCCATCGGCTGCTGGACCGGCCGTGGTCTGCCGGTCGAGGGCTGGGACGAGACCCCGAACTGCGTGTCCGGCGTCCAGTTCCTCAAGGCCTTCAACGAAGGTCGCATGAAGGTTACTGCCAAGAAGGTGGTGTGTGTGGGTGGTGGTGATACCTCCATCGACGTGGTGTCTGTTTCTCGCCGCCTGGGCTATGCCGATACCGGCACCCCTCCTGAGGCCGTTTGTCTGGACGAAAATCTGTCCCACGAGGATGGCCTGAAGGCAGAGCCCTCAGAGGTGACCCTGACCTCCCTGTTCCCGAAAGAGAACATGACCGCTGCCGAGCATGAGGTGCAGGATGCACTGACCGAAGGTGTCACCATCCTCGACGAGGTGATGCCGGTTGGTCTGGTCATCGGCGATGATGGTCGCGCCACTGGCCTGAAGATTGCCAAGTGTACCCTCGAGGGCGGTCGCCCGATCCCTGTCGAGGGGACCGAGCAGGTCATTGAAGCGGACCTGATCGTTGCTGCCATCGGTCAGGGCGGCGACATGACGGGCCTCGAGGAGCTGGCCAACGAGCGTAACCTCATCGATGCAGACGCCTTCTACCAGGTGCCCGATCGTGAGAAGCACTTCGTGGCCGGTGACATCATCCGTCCCCACCTGCTGACGACGGCGATCGGCCAGGCCTCGATTGCAACCGACTCGATCAACGAGTACCTGCATCACGAGAAGCACAAGAAGCGCCCCAAGGTCGACGTTCATCACTTCGATCTCATTCAGAAGCTGCATGAGGCAGGTCTGGATCCGGAGCAGTACGATCCGGAGAAGGCCGGTGACCTGCGTGGGACCTCCTCGGCGCACTACGCAATCCACAACTTCGAGGATCGCTCGTTCCAGGAGATCATCCCTGCCGATGAGCTGTTCCTCGGCCACTTCGATTACCACGAGCGCAACAAGCGTCGTGAAGAAGTACCGAGTGCCGACGAGGTTTTGGGTCACTTCAAGGAGCGTTTGATCGCGCTGGATACCGATCAGACCATCGATGAGGCCAAGCGCTGCATGAGCTGCGGCATGTGCTTCGAATGCGACAACTGTGTCATCTTCTGTCCGCAGGACGCTGTCTACCGCGTCAAGAAGGACGAGGCGACCACCGGTCGTTACGTGGCAACAGACTACAGCCGTTGCATCGGCTGCCATATCTGCGCAGATGTCTGTCCGACTGGCTACATCAAAATGGGCCTGGGCGAGTAATCAGGAGCACACGATGACAAGTCGTGCATTTGCACGTCGGTTTGTCGCACTGCTGGTGGGGGCCATGCTGGCCCTTGCCGGCGGCGTCCAGGCCGACCAGGGCTGGAAACAAAGCGGCAATTCTAGGGCAGCGACCGAGGCACAGAGTTGTGTCAGGGAGACTCCCTGGATGCGGCGCAATCACATGGATCTGATCAAGCATGACCGGGATCTGACCGTTCACCAGGGTATCCGGACCCTTGATGGCAGCATCAAGGAATGCGTGGCTTGCCACGCGAACAAGGATGCCCAGGGTGCCTATATACCGGTCGTCGAGGATGAGCAGTTCTGTGCGGATTGCCATGAAGAGGCGGGGGTGACGCTGGATTGTTTCAGCTGCCACAAGACCGTTCCAGAGGCGAAGCCGGATACGGATGTCTCAACCCTGCTTAGGGCCGCGCCCGCGCATGCACAACTTTTGTCCAATGAATCCGGCCAGATCGCAGGTAACTGAGACATGAGCAAGCAGACCGACCAATCGCGTCGAGACTTTATCTCCAAGTCTGCGGGTACAGCAGCTGCGCTGACCGTAGCACCCGGTGTTTTCCTGCATAGCGTCGCCACTGCCGCACCGCGCTCAAAGCCCGTGACCTCGGATGTCCGCTGGGGCATGCTGATCGATACGGCAAAGTGCGCAAGCGGCTGCGATGCCTGTGTCGAGGCCTGTGATCATGAGAATGGTCTGGACCTCCT
>JANTHH010000226.1 GCA_024762485.1 Chromatiales bacterium | reverse complement strand
CGGCCGTCGCGGTAGTCCTCCAGCGCGTTGAGCAGCTGCAGGCTGACGAAGGCGCCGTCGCGGGCGAAGGCGCCGGGCGGGGCGATGGCGGCGACGGTCAGCTGCAGGTGGGCGCGTTCCTTCCTGCCCTGGAAGCGGCGGGCGATGCTGCCGTCCACCGTGTCGCCGGCCTGCACGCCGAGCTTGCCGGCTGCGTTGGCGCTGAGGATCAGGCCGGTGTGACCCATGGGCGGGCGCATCCCGGGCGGCAACAGCGGATCGCCGGCGGCACTGGGAATCAGTTCGACACGCAGGATGCGCTTGTTCGCCGGGCCCTGCAGTTCCATGCTGGCGGCGATGGAGCGGGTGCGTGGCACCAGGAAGCTGACCTCGTCCCTGGCGGCGAGCGCGTCGAGCCATTGCTGGCTGTAGCGGCCGCTGCCCACCGGGCGGATCTCGCGGTTGTGGGGATCCTCCACCAGGGCCTGCACCATGCCACCGACGATGCCGAACTTGAGGCCGAACAGCACCAGCATGGGACCGAGCACCGCGGCCAGTGCCAGCACGAAGCAGACCGACATCTGCCACTCATGGGCGTAGTCCCGGCTGGCCAGCCGGAGGATCTTGAGGAAACGTTTGAGCATCAGCCGCTGACGGTGGTTTCGGTGGTGCGCCCGCCGTCGGTGCGCCGGGTGCGGTGGGCGAGGCGGCGCAGGCCGAGCTGCTTGATGTGGCGCCAGGCGTGGCTGGCGACGATGACGGTGATGTGCAGCTCCTCCACCAGGCCGATGAACAGCGACATGATCTTCTCGGCGGCGAAGGGATCGAGGGAGGCGGTGGGCTCGTCGGCGATGACGATGGCGGGCTTGTGCGCCAGCGCCCGGCCGATGGCGACCCGCTGGCGCTCACCGGTGGACAAGGCCTCGGGCAGCTTGTCCAGGTGCTGGGCGATGCCCAGTTCCTTGGCCAGGTCGTCAACGGTGCCGTCATTCGGCATGTCCAGCACGTTGCGCGACAGGTTGATGTTCTCGCGCACACTGAGATAGGGCAGCAGGCCGCCGGTCTGCATCACGTAGCCGATGTGCGCCTTGCGCAGGTCGCCCAGGCGGTTGCGTTGTCGGCGCTGCCAGCACTCGGCGATATCCAGTGCCCGGGGGCCGTCGGGGCGGAAACGGAAGGCGCCGCTCTGACTCGGTTCCAGGGTGAAGGAGAGCATGTCGAGCAGGGTCGACTTGCCACAGCCCGACTCGCCGATCAGTGCGATCTTCTCGCCGCGCGCGATCTGCAGCGCCGGCACCCGCAGGCGGAAGGCCACGCCCTCGGACTCGCGGGTCTTCAGCACGTCACGCAGGTGGTAGATCAGCTCGCCCTCGGCACGGGGCAGCGGCAGCTGGTCCGGGTTCACGGCAACATGTCCAGCGCCACCGGGAACACCGAATCACCGTCGACGCTGCCGCCGTCCAGGCTGACCCACAGGTCTGTGTGGTCGTGCAGCGCACGGTAGTAGCCGATCTTCTCCTCCAGCCGGCCGAGGAAGGCGATCTGCTGCGCCGCCGGCCAGCTTTCCCAGTCCTCCAGCGACAGGGTCATGACCTCGCCCTGGTAGGGCAGGTCCTCGATGTATTCGCGCATGAAGCCCAGGTCCGCCAGGCTCTGGCCGGCGCCCGCGGTGGCGGTGGCGCCGCCGATGCGCTCCGGGTCGCGGGCGATGGTGGCGGCCAGGCTCTTCAGCTCGCTGAGGAAGTTCTCCGGCGACAGCAGCCCCTCCTCGGCGGTCTGCAGCACCTGCTGCAGCACGTCGTGCAGATCGGACAACTGGTCGCGGGTGAGCAGCACGCGCACGTCCACGGCATGTCTCGCCGGGTCGCGGAAATCACGGTCCAGCAGCCAGGCATCGAACAGGGTGGGCACGCTGCCGCCCTGGCCCTGCTGCAGGTATTTCAGGCGCAGGGCGTAGCCGAGCTTGGCCACTTTGGCCTGCAGGGCGGCCAGCTGGGGGTCGGCATCAGCTTCTGGGCTGGCGGGTGCCGCCCCGGGGGCGGGACGGTTGGCGACCGCCAGGCGCACCTGCTCGGTGATCTGCCCGGCGAGCGCGTCCAGCGCGGTGCCGAAGGCCTCCAGGTCGCCGGTGGGCACGCCGTAGTAGAGGCTGCCGAGGCCGGGGAAGTCGGACAGCTGCCGGTACTGGGCGGCGGCGCTCTGGTGGTTGGCCATGGTGGCGGGCGTCAGCAGGTGCAGCACGAAGATGGCCACCCCCTTGTCCTGCGCCAGGCGGCGCAGGGCCTCGGCGTTCATGCCGGTGCCGGACAGCGGGTCGTCGGCCTCGCGGGCGCCGGCATCGGTGATCAGCACCAGGTAGCGGGCGTCGTGGCCGCGCCAGTCCATGTCTTCCAGCGCCTGGTAGACGCCGGCGTAGCTGTCCTCGATGAAATCGACGCTGGAGGCCCTGGCGGCGGACAGGCTGTCGACCTGCGACAGGAAGGTTTTCGGGTCGCGCCCCTGTTCCAGGGTGACGAAGGTGCGGGCGCGGTAGTCGAGCCCGGCCGCCGCCGCGGGGTCGTCGCGGAAGGCGGTCAGGCCGAAGTTGACGTGGCCCAGCAGGTCGGCCGCGCCGAGGCGGTCGTAGACCTTCATCACCGCCTCGCGGGTGCGCTCGATGTAGGGGTCCATGGACAGGGTGGAGTCGATGACGAACACCAGGCCGGAGCGGTAGCCGTCCTGCCCGGCGGACGCGGCCGGCGTATCGGCCTGCTCGGCCAGGGGCACGCTGGCGACCCGCAGCAGGCGCGCCTGCTCGCTGCCGAGGTAGACGTCCTGGTGGTCGCGGATCGGCACCAGGTAGAAATTTTCGCGAATGTCCACATTGCCGGCAGGCTGGATCGCCACCACCGGCGAGTCGGCGGACAGTTCGCCGGCCTCGGCCTCGTGGTAGAGCCGTTCGTAACGCTTCAGGTCGTGGTCCTCGGCGAGCTGGCGCAGGCTCTCGCTGTCGCGGAACAGCAGGGTGCGGTCCTGGTCGATGGGCGGGCGGAAGGCGACGGTCAGGCCCTGGTTCCATTCCAGGGTCTTGTCCGCCGGCAGCCAGCCGGCGATGCCGCCGTGGCGGTCGGTGCCGATCTGCAGCCAGTCGCGCCCGGCGACGTTGCGCCGGCCATAGACGTAGTAGGCGGTGAAGGGGGTGACGTCGTGCCTGGAGCGCCAGCCGGCACGCTCCGAGAGGCGTGCGCCGGGCACCGCCAGCACGCGCTGGTAGAGGGACTGCTTGCCCGGCATCAGCAGGGGATGGCTGGCGGTCTCTTCCGCTGCGGCCAGCGGGCCGGTCGCAAGCAGGGTGGTACCCAGTAGGCCGGTAGCAAGCCAGGCCGTCAATCTCGATCGCATGTTCATCATTGCCATTGCAGGGTCAGGCGTTGTGCATCGGGGTCGCCCGCGGTGGCGGCCAGCTCAATGCGCTGGCGCAGCAGTTGCCGGTCGGCGACGGCATCGGGGTTGCCGGCCTCGGCCGCCCTGTCGTACCAGCGCAGTGCCAACGGGATGTCAGGGGCGGCCAGCGGGCTGGTGGTGCTGTCGTAAAAGGCCGGGTCGGCCTGGTGGGCCAGCATCAGGGCAGCACCGCCATGGCCCAGGCGGGCGGCGTAGAAATTGAGCAGGTAGGCATCCATCAGTCGGCCGGCGCGCTGTTGTTTCTCCGCCTCGGCCACCGCCGCGCGGGCGTCCGGCATGCCGAGGGCGGCGATGAAGTGCCGCGCCTGGGCGCCGGGTGCCGAGGGCACGTCAACGGGCGCTGCGGTGGTTGTCGGCTCGCGGGGCGGTTCGCCCAGCATGGCGACGGTGGGGGAGCTGGCGACGATGGCGGCGTCGCTCGCCCGTTCGCTGCCGCTGGTGTCCTCGGGCATTGCCGGGGCAGTGACCGGCCCGGCGGCGGTGGCCGGTGCCGCCTCGATCACCGCCGGCAGGGGTGGCAGCTCGACCTCGGCGGGTGGCTGGTCGGGCACCAGCCAGATGGCCAGCGCGGTCAGGCAGATGACGAGTATGATCAGCATCCAGCTGCGGCGACTGTGGGCGGCAGGCTGGGGATGCACGATTGCTTGCTGGTTCAACGAAGACTCCACGG
>JANTHH010000225.1 GCA_024762485.1 Chromatiales bacterium | reverse complement strand
TGCGTTACCAGCTTAAGACGCCTTATCGTAACGGCACCACCCATATGATCTTTGAGCCATTGGGCTTCATCGCAAGATTGGTAGCGCTGGTGCCGAAGCCGCGTGTGAACCTCACCCGGTTTCACGGCGTTTTCGCGCCGAACAGCAAGCACCGCGCCCTGGTCACACCGGCGAAGCGCGGCAAAGGCAATAAGCGCCTGGCGCACGATGAGGCAGGAGCGCGCACACCGGTCGAACGGCGCGCCGCCATGACCTGGGCGCAGCGGCTTAAGCACGGCTTCAACATCGATATCGAGACCTGCGTTTAATGTGGTGGCGCCGTCAAGGTCATACCCAAAGCACTTGCTGCGCTCGCGGGGCAGGCTCTTGCCTGCATTGAGGATCCGGTGGTGATCAAGAAGATTCTCGACCACCTGAATAAAAAAGAAGAGGCGACTGACCACAATGCGTTGCCTGAAAGCCGGGCGCCACCGGCTGGTCCAGCCACCGGGCCTGTTTACCTGACCCCACAACAGCCATCGGTTCCGATCAAGATGCTGCGGTGATTCAGCCGCGGCAGGGATGCGTTATGCCGGCGAGTCGGGTTGGCCCTGGCTGCCGTGAATAACGGGTGATTTTCGGCGGGATCGGTGGCAATCTGGGCCGGATTCAGGACCACTCACTGGCAAAGCAGCGCGTCATTCGCGGTCTACAGTAATTGGACCTGGAGGAAAAGGGCGTTTATTCGTCTTATACTCCGACGTTTCGCGACGTTGACGGCTTCGTTCGGCGGCGATTGCAAGCGATCCTGCGCAAGCGGGAAAAGCGTCCTGGCTTTGCCCGGGCGTCACGTGATCACTATCGCTGGCCTAACGCCTTTTTCGCTGCCCACGGGCTTTTCACCTTGCATGAAGCACGCGCACTGGCGAGCCAATCCCGATGAGGTAACTACCGACTGGAGAGCTGTGTGCGGAAGAACCGCATGCACAGTTCGGAGGGCGGGGAGGACGAGAGTCCTTCCCGACTCCTATCACCGGCACATAGCCGCCGTTTGTCAACTTGGTCGTTCAGTTGGGCAACAACAAGGAGTCCACGTTTGGAGCCCCTCGACATTTGCATTTAGCTGACCAAGGAGACTCAGTTGCCGGTGGCATTGGTGCTCCCTTACCGTATTCACAGGGCCCAACCTATACTTGGCATCAGCGCATACTGGAAGATGGAGCGAGGTAGAAGCGATGAGCGAAGAAAGACCGATTGGCCCCGTCCGGATCTTTTGTTCATACAGTAGCGCAGACCGCCAGCGGGTGACAGGGCTCAGCTTGTTGCTTGAGGCGCTAGGGCACCGGGTATTTGTCGACCACAAAACAATCAAACCGGGTCTCCGGTGGGAGGCTGCATTGCAGCAGGGGCTGGAAGATGCTGATGTGCTGTTGGTGTACTGGAGCAAGCACGCAGCGCAATCGAACTGGGTCCGCAGGGAGATCGAGTGGTTTCACACCCATCGTTCCGATCGCTCTCTGGTCCCGGTGCTTGCCGACGAGACGCCGTTGTCGGAACTGCTAAATGCGTTTCAGAAAAGCGATCTCTTTCCATTAGTTAATGAACTAATTGCGCTTCAACGCGAGATGCGTAGTCAGGGATCAAAACCGTCGCAGATCCAGGCAGAGATCGTGAAACGCCTTGATGAGGCCGGCATCCAGGTCGAACAAAAGGACCGAAAAAAACTGTTTGCCCTATTCGCTGCATCTGGTTTGGCGGGTTTGATCAGCTCACCTATGCAATATTTCGCGAGTCTCGCCAATCGGACGTACGAAACGTTGGCTCAAGCTACTGTGACGCAAGGCGCATTAGCAGGTGGCGCTGGAACGTTGGGACTGCTGCTGTGCCATCTCGTGAGCAATCCAGCCGCGGATCTCGACCAGTCGCGGACGGGAGTTGCCACCAGCAACATCAAGGGCCAGGCTAACGTCCCTGTTGCTAGTACCACGGCAGTGGGCTCCCGCGGCATGGATGGGAAGGAGCCGCGGGCTGTTGCGGGTAACACGCGATTGGGTCCGGTCGATGTCAAACTGACTGGGAGTGGTAGCCTCGTTGCTCCCGGCATGGGCAATCAGGCCTACAAGGTGATCGAGATTGATGCAAGCCGATTTGCCAGTGGAATCGTCACGATCTCGGTCAAACTAGGAACTGGACCCAGTAGTGGCTCGTTCGATCTATTTGGTGAACACGAGCAGATCCCGATATCTGGCTATCCCAACTCACTTGCCCATGCGTACGATATAGCGCCAGGTGGGAAGTCGACATTGACGTATGAATTTGATGACGGACAGATCTTTCAATTTGGTGCGACTGGTAACTGGTTCAGCCAGAAAGGGGCAACCAACACCTTTGATTACCAAGTACTCGTCACTGGAACACCGCGTATGTGACGTTGGGCTACCCTTGCTTCGGTCGGCTTGATGGCCTGGGCCTTGTAGTACCTTGGCTACGCGGTGATGACAGATTTGCAGAGCTGATTCCCCAGGCCGCTAAATGTCTCCTTTTGGCCGGTTTCACGTGTTCGGCGCCATGCCCGAAAGCGGCCGCACGAGGCCAGAACGGCACTTGGGTGCGGCCTCAACCTCCCCGCCAGATCTCCGTCTGTTCCGAAATTTCCAGTGCGTCATCGACCTCGATCCCGAGGTATCGCACGGTACTTTCGAGCTTGGTATGGCCAAGCAGGAGCTGGACGGCCCTCAGGTTTTTGGTTCGCTTGTAGATCAGTGTCGCCTTAGTCCGCCGCAAGCTGTGGGTACCGTAGACCGTCGAATCGAGTCCGATCGCGGCAACCCACCGATGCACGATGCGAGCGTACTGACGCGTGGAGACGTGCGGCGATTTCGCCAGGCGACTGGGGAAAAGAAATTGCTCCGGCTTCAAATTCGCCTTCTTGATTCATGATAAGACAGCGGACCTGGTCGGCTCGGTTAGCTCGAATTGCACCGGCCGTTGCGTCTTTCGCTGTATGACCATCGCCCGGGGCAAGATCTGATCGGTGTGAGTTACCTCCCGAACATGCAGGTTTACCAAATCGCAGCCACGCAGTTTGCTGTCGATCGCCAAGTTAAACATGGCCAGGTCGCGGAGCTGGTGTTCATTTTGAAGATAGATTCGAATGGCCCAGATATCCTTTGGCTTCAGTGGTGCCTTTCGGCCAACCAGCTTGCCTTTGTTCCAGGGTTCGTGGGTTTGATTGGTTTCCATGTCAGGCTCCCTCGTAGTGGATCGGAGTCTCATTGTGTCGCCGAGGCACGAATGGCGGCTATGTGGCGCTAATGTGAATGGGCGCAACCGGTCATGATCTGCTGTTCGCCACATATCTGACGACCGTCAGCACCATGCGCATTGCGGCCCAACACTCGTCTAGGCGATACATCTGCGTTTATGCTCATCGCTACCACTTGCCAACTAGCGGGGGGTCTGCGTTCAGATAGCGGCGCAAACAGACCCGGTGGGAAGCTTGCCCAAATGACAAGCCCTTGAGCCACCATCCCAGGAAAAGGTTCGGCCAGAACTGTTGCCCGGTGTGGTTCTTTGCGTTTTCTGCGGAGTTAGAAGGGTGGGAATGAGGGCCGTCAACGGCATCGTCAACGGGTCTACTTGTTCACCGCCTTGCATCCAGAATGCCTTGGCTTCGCAGCACCGGCGTCGATCCCATTGTGATAGCTGCCCGTCAGGCGTGACACCAGGTTCGGTAGCGGCCGTGCCTGGCTGGAGTTTGCGATTATCGCGTGCCGGCATCCGCAGCCGACGGGCACGCCTGCTCGCACAGGCGCCGCAACAACGGCGTGACCTCGATGCGACCGGATGCGTAGCGATAACGCATAAGGGCACTGACCGGAAGTCCGAGAATGGGAGAGGCCGGTGGGCACGCACGCACACTGCGCTCGAGAACTTCATCGACCAGCTGCTCGTCCGTCGTCGGGTCGGACAGCAGCAGGCAGCGCCGAAAGGGCACGTGCGAAACCAGAAACTCCAGCTCGTAGGTGCAACCCGCATTGCCCGGCGAAAAGCTGCGTTACCAGCTTAAGACGCCTTATCGTAACGGCACCACCCATATGATCTTTGAGCCATTGGGCTTCATCGCAAGATTGGTAGCGCTGGTGCCGAA
>JANTHH010000224.1 GCA_024762485.1 Chromatiales bacterium | reverse complement strand
ACCCCAGGAATTGTTCGGCATGGTACGCAAGACCACCCTGGTGACCCTGTTCAGCGCACTGGTCTTCGCCGCTGCCGGGGCCGCAGTGGCGCTCACCTTCGGTATGACCTGGCTGGAGGCCCTGCTGGTCGGTGGCGCCATGACCTTCTCCAGCACCATCATCGGGCTGAAACTGCTGCCGACCACGGTGCTGCACCATCAGCGCTCCGGCGAGGTGATCATCAGCATCCTGCTGCTGCAGGACCTGCTGGCCATCGTCATGTTGCTGTTGCTGCAGGGCAGTGGCAGCGAATCCATGGGGGCCTGGAACCTGCTGCTGCCGGTGATCGCCCTGCCGCTACTGATGGGCTTTGCCTGGGCCTTCGAGCGTTACGTGCTGTTCCGGTTGATCCGCCGCTTTGACAAGATCCGCGAATACATCTTCCTGATGGCCATCGGCTGGTGCCTGGGGATGGCCGAACTCGCTGCGCTGCTGGGCCTGTCGCATGAGATCGGCGCCTTTATCGCCGGCGTCACCCTGGCAGCGAGCCCGATCGCCCTTTACATCGCCGAGAGCCTGAAGCCGCTGCGCGATTTTTTCCTGGTGCTGTTCTTCTTCTCGCTGGGGGCGGGTTTCAAGCTGCCGATGATCGGCGAGGTGCTGTTGCCGGCGCTGATCCTCGCGCTGGCCATGCTGGTGCTCAAGCCGCCGGTGTTCCGCTACCTGCTGCGGCGCACCGGGGAGTCGGACAAACGCTCGCACGAGATCGGCTTCCGACTTGGCCAGCTCAGCGAGTTCTCGCTGCTGATTGCGGTGCTGGCGATGGATCACGGTGTCATCGGCGAGCGTGCTGCCTACCTGATCCAGCTGGCCACGCTGCTGACCTTCCTGGCCTCTTCCTACCTGGTGGTGCTGCGTTTTCCCACGCCGATTGCCGTCTCGGATGCCCTCAGACGCGACTGATGCTGGCGATATCGCCTGTCACCTGCTGTTCACAAACCCCGGTTAGTCTCGGCGCGTGAACAGAGGAGATGCAGATATGGCGAGTAAGACAATGCTCGATACACCAGCGGGGCTGGTGCCGGATACCGAAAGGCTGTTGCAGGAGATCACCTACATGGAAGGCCGTCTGGCCGAGATCGGCCATGACGGTGATTGTGCCTATGAACGGGCGATTGCCCGTTTCTTCGAACAGCAGGTGGCCGAACGCCGGCGTCAGCTGGGTATCGCCTGAGCGCAGCGGCTTATTTGGGGGTGAAGGTGAAGTGCTGTCCGCCCACCGAGGCCTCGGCCATCAGCCCTCCCTTGACCATGGTGAAGATGGCCACACCACCGCTGTAATCGGCATTGAGCGCGGCTCCCTTGTCCGCAATCACGGCTGATGCCTGGGCGTCGAACTCGAGTTTCTCTTCCTTGAATCGCTGGATGGCGGACTTGTCCTTGAAGAAGATGATCTCGCTGTAGGCCTGCCCACCGAACTGGAAGCCGACGCTGACCTGCTTCAGTTCACTGAAACCGATCACCTTGCCACCCTGGTAGACGACGCCCTCGCCATAGGCGCCACCGACCCAGAACCCCGCCTTGCCGACAGTCGGGAACACCGCCCAGCCTGCCGCGCTGTTGAAGAAACGGCTCATGGTGGGGTCCTGTTTCTTGAAATCACGGATGGTCTCGGCCGCCTCGCGCTGCAGTTCAGCCTGCTTGGACGGGTCCCAGCCGGCCTGGCTGGTGCCGAGTGCGAGGAGGAAGGCGAGGCCGAGTGTGGCACGGGAAAGGATGGCTGAAAGCATGGTGTTCTCACTTGGTTCACTGTGTGGGAACAGCATACCGAAAAGCGTCGTGCCGTATGTGTTCAGGGTCGGTATTTCACGCCCCGGGACGCCTGGCGATGCTGGCGCAGTGACGCGCCCCGGCATATCCTCGCCACATGTCAGAGCAATCACAGTCACCCGACCCGGCGCAGGCCAAGGCAGGATTGCAGGTGCCGGATGCCTATCGCTGTGAGGTGATCGGGCTGATCGAGTCGCCCTACAGGGAAAAATTCGGCATCCCGCGACAACCGGGCCTGGTGGCGGCAGAGGGTGGGCTGCGCATGCTGCCGGACTATGCCGAGCCGACGATGTTCGAAGGATTGGACGGCTTCTCTCACCTGTGGCTGACCTTCGTCTTCCATGCCAACGTGGCGCAGGGATGGCGGGCGAGGGTGCGTCCTCCGCGTTTGGGGGGCAATGACAGGGTGGGGGTGTTTGCCAGTCGGTCACCCTTCCGCCCCAATCATCTCGGTCTCTCGGTGGTGGAGTTGCTGGAGGTGGTGATCGGTGACGGGGTGTATCTGCGCCTGAGTGGGCTCGATCTGCTCGATGGCACGCCGGTCCTCGATATCAAGCCCTATGTGCCTTACACGGACAGCATCATTGGCGCCCGGGCAGGCTTCGCGCCAACGGCTCCGGAACGGCTCGCAGTGACTTTTGTGCCGGGCCTGGAGGGTGTTCTGGCACGGCGGCCGGGGATGCGTGAGCTGATCAGTGACACCCTGGCACTGGATCCCCGTCCGGCCTATCACGGCGATGACCCGGGGCGGATCTATGGCATCAAGCTGGCTGACCTGGATGTGCGCTGGCGGGTGCGGGAGGAAGGCATCGAGGTGGTGGCACTGGTGCCTATTCGGTGATCTCGTCCTTGCCGAGGGCGTTGAATTTTTCCAGCTGTTCCGGTGTGGCCTTGTGCTGGAACGTCGTTTTCCATTCGTCGTAGGGCATGCCGTAGATCACCTCGCGGGCCTGCTCGTAGTCGATGTCGATACCCCGCTCATTGGCGGCACCGCGGTACCACTTGGCCATGCAGTTGCGGCAGAAGCCGGCCAGGTTCATCAGTTCGATGTTCTGCACGTCGGTACGTTTCTGAAAATGGCCGACCAGCTTGCGCCAGGCGGCGGCCTCGATCTCGGTCTTCGTCTTTTCGTCCATTGTTCCTTCTCGATTCAGCATGCCTGATGCCAGCAGTGCGCTTGTCCGCCACGACTCTGGCGCAGGGTTGTTCCAGTTAGGTATGCAAGGTGATTCCGAATGACCGGATCAGCGATCAGTGTCAGTGCAGCAGGTTGAACATGCGGCTGCGGTAGCGGGCCGCCATGGGGTCATCGCCGAGCAGGTCAAAGATCTTGATCATGGTCTTGCGCGCGGCATCGTCCTGGTAGCTGCGGTCACGGCGCATCAGCTCCAGCAGCAGGTCCAGCGCCGCCTCGTAGTCCTGGCTGTTCACCTTGTGGATGGCGAGCTGGTAGCGGGCCTCGCTGTCGTCCGGATTCTCCGCCAGTCGTTGTTCCAGTGCGGCGGGCTCGGGCATGTCAGAGGCCCGGGACTCGAATTCCAGATGGCCGCGCAGGGCGAGCACCTCGGGTTCCTGCTGGACCTCCTCCGGAAGGCCGTCGAGTGCGGACTTGGCGCCCTCGGCATCGCCCATCGCGGCCAGTGTCTGGGCCAGCGTGATGTCAATGCGGTGGTTGGTCGGATCGATCTGCTTGGCCTGTTGCAGGGCGCCCAGTGCGGCATCGCTGTCGCCGGACCGCAGTGCCTGCCGGGCCTGGTTCACCAGGTCGTCGGATGGGCGTGGCAGGTTTTTCTCCAGGAAGGCGCGCACGGCGCTCTCGGGCAGGGCGCCGGTGAACTCGTCCACCTCCTGGCCGTCGAGGAACAGCTTGACGGCGGGTACGCTGCGGATGCCGAACTGTGCAGCGACCTCCTGCTGCTCCTCGGTGTTGACCTTGGCGAGGTAGAAGCGCCCCTGGAACTCGTTGGCGAGATCTTCCAGGATCGGCAACAGGGCCTTGCAGGGCTCACACCAGCTTGCCCAGAAATCCATCAGGATGGGCACCCGCTGGGAGGCCTCCATCACCTGCTGAAAGTTCTCCCGGGTAACCTCGACAATGAAGGGTGAATCCGACATGGGTCTCTGACTCCAAACAGTACTGTCCGCAAAAGGTGGGGCATTCTAGCGGGAATGCAAGGTCACTACAGCCCTGCAGGCGTGGCGGTGAGGGCCCGTATCTATTCAGCCCCGAGGGGTTTTAAACGGCATGTGTGGCCCACATATGCAGGCCAACAACGATTTTCAATCCGTCATCGAGGTTCATCATGTCCGATAAACTGCATGTGGTCTGTCCCAATTGCGGC
>JANTHH010000223.1 GCA_024762485.1 Chromatiales bacterium | reverse complement strand
CGGCCGCCCAAGTGGAACAGCAGCAGTTCCAGCCGGTTGTTGCCGGCCAGTCGGGTACGGCTGTCGATCCCATCCAGTAACCCTGCCATCGTGCATCGTCCTCACTGCCCCCCATTGTCTAGAGCGCCTTAACGGCAGTACGGGCCGGGGCTTTAGTGAACAGGGTTGGAACGGCGCCGTGAAAGACGGCATGGCAATTGCAAGTTTCACGGGCAACCGCTCAACGACGGAAGCCGAACATGCACACCGCCCTCAGACTGCTGACCACCCTCGCCCTTGCCGGGCTCGCCGCCGCTGCGGCCGCCAGCCCGGTGACGACCCAGAGCCACGCCAGCATCCGCGCCGTGGCCACGGCACATGTGCTGGCGAATACCGAACAATTTGCGGTGAACCCGACCGTCGAGGCCGGCGAGCTGGACAGCCGGCTCACCCTGCGCCAGTGCAGCAAGCCACTGAGCGCCTTCGATCCGCCCGGTGGCCTGAGTGCCGGCAAGGGAGTCGTCGGCGTGCGCTGCAGCGGCGATCACCCCTGGAAGCTCTACGTGCCGGTCACCGTCTCGCTGCCGGGCAGCGTGGTGACCGCGGTGACGGCGATCAATCGCGGCGAGGTCATCACCCGGCATCACCTGGGGCTGCAGTCGAAGGACCTGTCACGACTGCACCGCGCCTTCTTTCTCGATCCGGCCAAGCTCATCGGCAGCCAGGCCAAGCGCAGCATCGCCCCCGGCAAGGTGATCACGCCGGCGATGGTGGATACCGCGAGACTGGTGAAACGCGGCAGCGCGGTGAGCATCCTCTCCGCCTCGCCGCTGGTGCAGGTGCGGATGAAAGGCAAGGCGCTGGGCAATGGCGGCACCGGCGATCTGATCCGGGTCAAGAACACCCACTCCGGACGCATCGTCTCCGCCACCGTGGTGGGCCCCGGCACGGTCCGGGTGACGAACTAGGAACCGGCTTCCCGATATGGGTTTTTCGATCCTCTTATCCGGCAATTTTCGGAATCGAATTCACAACTTGCGTGGATTCATTCAAGACTGTCAAGATTTAGACGACAATCATTCCGACAGTAGCCACTACAGGTTTTCCAGCCATGAGCATCGAAATCAATTCCGCCTCGGGCAGGCCCGCCGACATCGGCAACGGCCCCACCGCGACCGGGAGCCAACAACAAAACAGTGCCGACAAGGCCGCCACTACCCAGGCGGCTGCGGACTCGCTCAATCTGACCGACCAGACCGCGCGTCTGCAGGCACTGGAGAAATCCATCAGCGAACTGCCGGTGGTCAACACCCAGCGGGTGGAGCAGGTGCAGAATGCGCTGGCCACCGGCACCTTCCAGATCGACCCGGCGCGGGTGGCGGACAAGCTGCTCAGCTTCGAGGCCGGGCTCGCCCGATAGCCACGACGAGACAACACTCATGACGACACTGACTCCCCAGCATGCCCGCACCTTTGCCACCCTGGTGGCGAAAACCAGCAAATGTCTCGACGTGCTGGTGGAGGTGCTGCTGGAGGAACAGAAGGCACTGGCCCAGCATCTGCCCGCCGCACTTGAATCGGTACTGCCGCGCAAGCAGCAGGTGCTGGCCGAGCTGCAGCCGCTGGTGCAGGGCCGCGATCAGCTGCAGCAGGCACTCGGCCTGCCGCCCGGCATCGCCGGCGGCGACCAGCTGCTGGGCACGCTGCCGGCCGACAGTCCACCGGCCAGGGCCTGGGCGCGGCTGCGCGAGCTGGCTGCCCGCGTCGAGGAGCTCAACCGAAAGAACGGCCAGCTGGTACAGCATGGCCAGAAGACCGCGCGCACCGCGCTCGGCATCCTCACCGGCCGCCGCAACGAGCCGGGGCTGTACGGGCGCCGCGGCGGCAACAGGACCACCCTCGCCGGTCACACCCTCGGCACGGTCTAGTCTGTCCGGCCACCGGCCACCGCGCCCCAGCGCGGGTCGTGGCGCAGCAGCCGCTGCCAGTCAGCGGGACGATCCAGGTCCCAGAGCGGCGGCAACAGGGCGGTATCTGCCGCCAGCCCGGCAAGCCGTTGCCGGGTCAACCCCAGCACCTCATCACTGCCCCAGGGCATGTCAGTGAACAGCGACTGATAGAAACGGCGCAGGCCGAGCAGCACGTAGCCGCCGTCCTCCGCCGGCCCGATGACTGCCTCCTTACCCGCCGCCAGCTGCGCCAG
The DNA here is from genome assembly GCA_024762485.1 of Chromatiales bacterium. Taxonomy (GTDB): domain Bacteria; phylum Pseudomonadota; class Gammaproteobacteria; order Chromatiales; family Chromatiaceae; genus JANTHH01. The sequence goes on along the minus strand of JANTHH010000223.1, from coordinate 1,985 downwards.
CGCATCCGCCAGGTACGCCGTCTGCATCACCGGGCAGTCGGTGCCGATCAGCAGCACCTGATCCGTCTCTCCCAGCGCCGCGGCGGCCGCCTCCGCCATGCGCTGGCCGAGGTCGCCCGCGCACTGGGGGCGCAGCGTGATGTCGTGACGCCCTGCCAGTGCACTGAACTGCGGGTGCCCGGTGTCGGGTGCGCAGCAGAGGGTGACCGGACACAGCCCCGCCCCGGCGACCCGCGCCACGGTCGTCTCCAGCAGGCGCTGCTGCAGCCGCGCCGCGCCCCCGGCACCGAGCAGCGGGATCAGGCGGGTCTTCACCCGTCCCGGCTCGGGCGCCTTGGCGAAGATCAGGATTCGGCTGTCGGGGAACTGCACGGGCGGTAGGAACGGGCCAGCCGCTGCGGCGGCACGCCGAGGAAATAGGCCAGGCGCAACCGCCACATCAGCAGCACGGTGGCCACGATGCCGCGTTGCTCCCAGCGCCGGCTGTCGGTGCGGACGACGGCATCCAGGCAGGCCGGCCGTGCGTGCCGGCGCAGGCGGCGACACAGCGCCACGTCCTCCATCAGCGGGATCGCGGGGAAGCCGCCCACCGAGTCGAACAGCGCCCGGCGCACGAAGATGCCCTGGTCGCCGGTGGCGATACCGCTGAGCCGGGAGCGCAGGTTCATCATGCGCTCGATGACGCGGAAGGCGGGATGCCGACCCGTCAGCCGCACCGCGCAGCGTCCCCAGCCATGGCCCTCTTCGATCGCCTGCAGCACCGCCTCGGCGGTGCCGGGTGCCGGCAGGCTGTCGGCATGTAGGAACCAGAGCACCTCGCCGCTGGCCAGCGCGGCCCCGGCATTCATCTGGCTCGCCCGACCGCGCGGGGCATCGAGCAGCCGGTCGGCCAGCCCGGCGGCACGGGCGCGGGTGTCGTCCGTGCTGCCGCCGTCGACCACGATCAGTTCGTGCCCGGCCGCGCGCAGCCCCTGCAGGGCACCGAGGGTGTCGGCGATCACCGCCCCCTCGTCGAGACAGGGGATGACGACGGACAGCCTCACGCCAGCGCCCCGCCGCAGCTGCTGCCCTGCCCCGCCGTGCAGCCGTAGCAGTGCTCGGCGATGCGGATGGCGCAGCCGGGCAGCGCCGTCGGGTCGAGATCACGGATGTGCAGGCGCACCCGCCCGTCCAGCGCCAGCGGCATGTCCAGCATCTGGTTGAAGTCGCAGTCGTAGACATAGCCCTGCCAGTCCAGGCTGATCAGGCTGCGGCACATCACACCGTCCAGGTTGGCCGGCTGGTGGGCCTGCTTGAGGGTGTCGAGGTAGTCGTCGAACTGGCCCTTGGAGGCCAGCAGGCTGCCGAAGCGGCGGATCGGCATGTTGGCCAGGGTGTACAGCCGGTTGAAGCGGACGCCGTAGGCCTCATCCAGGCGACGCTTGTAGTCCGCCTCCAGCCCGCACTGGGCCGGCGGCAGCACCGGCCCCTGCGGGTTGTAGACCAGGTGCAGTGCCAGGCCGCTGTCCGGCGCGCCGTAGCCCAGTGCATTGAGCCGGCGCAGCCCGTCGATGCTGGCCTCGAACACCCCCTTGCCGCGCTGGCGGTCGACGTTCTCCTCCAGGTAGCAGGGCAGCGAGGCGATCACCTCCACCCGGTGCGCGGCGAGGAACCCGGCGAGATCCTCCTGGCCGGGTTCCGAGAGGATGGTCAGGTTGCAGCGGTCCATCACCTGCACGCCGAGCCCGTGTGCGGTGCTCACCAGCTCGCGGAAATGGGGGTTGAGCTCGGGCGCCCCGCCGGTCAGGTCGAGCCGCTGGATGGGATGACGCTGCAGGAAGCCTGTCACCTCCGCCACCGTCTCCGCCGTCATGTTCTCGGTGCGCCGCGGACCCGCATCCACGTGGCAGTGCACACAGGACTGGTTGCAACGGTAACCGAGGTTGACCTGCAGGGTCTCCAGTGCCGCCCGGTTGATGGGCGGGAAATCGGTGGGCAGCAGGCGG
>JANTHH010000222.1 GCA_024762485.1 Chromatiales bacterium | reverse complement strand
CCGTCGCTGCCGGAGGTGATCATGCGCCTGCGCGACGAGATGGAGCGGCCCAGCTGCGACATCAGGTCACTGTCACACCTGATCCAGGTGGACCCGGCGCTCACCGCCTACGTCATTCAGGCGGCACGCAGCATCCGTTTTTTCACCCTCAGCTCGGTGAAGGGTCTGGACGACGCGGTGCGCCGCATGGGTCTGTCCGAGACCTATCACGTGGCACTGAGCTTTTTCGCCCGCTCCCAGTTCGAGATCGGGGACCGCCGCCTCGCCCGTGACCTGAAGCGGGTCTACCTGACCTCGGTGAAGACCGCCGCCATCAGTGCACTGCTGGCCTCGCGGCAGAAAAAGATCGGCCCGAGCCGCGCCATCCTTGCCGCCCTGCTGCAGGATGTGGGCTCCCCCCTGGTGCTCTCCGCCCTGGCCGAACGTGAGGAGGAATATCCCGATGCACTGAGTCGGGCGCAGGCGCTGGACGAGGTGAGCCCGCTGGTGGGCCTGCTGATCCTCGGCAAATGGGGCTTCGACGAGGAGCTGAAGGAGGTGGTGCGCAACCGCCGTCGCTGGGATCGCGACCACCGTGGTAGGGCCGACCTGAGCGACGTGGTGCTGGTCGCCACCCGCCACGCCCTGATCGACATGCCGGATGGCCAGTCCCTGCCGCCACTGACCGGGTTGCCGGCCTTCGCCAGGATCGACGGCCTGACGCTGACACCGGACAACAGCCTGCGTCTGATCCGTCAATCCAGCCGCGAGCTGGCCGATATCGAGCATCTGCTGGCACCGGGCTGAGTGACGCTGGAAAAGATCTCTCCCTGCGGTCGAGATGACAATGAAATGCGGTCGGGATGACAGTGTGCTCGAGATGACAATGAAATGCGGTCGGGATGACAGTGTGCTCGAGATGACAATGAGCTCTTGATGACAATCAAGAGGGTGGCGCCTGTCATTTCACCCCACCCCCATCCTTGTCATTTCGACGAGCCAAGCGAGGAGAAATCTTGTTCCCCACCCAGCCATCCATCCGCTACTTCGCCAGTGCCTCGCGCAGGTAGGCGATGGTGTCTTCCTCGGTGCTGCTGTGCGGCAGCATCGACAGCAGCTTGCCATCGCGCCCGACGATGTAGACCCGCGATGAGTGGTCGATGGCGTACTCCTGCTCCGAGCCCGGCATCGGCACCTTCTTGTGGATCACCAAGTATTGCTGGGCAACCTGATCGATCTGGTCCTGGGTGCCGGTCATACCGATGAATCCCGGGTGGAAGTGGCGCGCATACTCGCCGACCTTCTCGGGGGTATCGCGCTCCGGGTCGAGCGTGACGAACAGTCCCTGGATCTGGGCCTGCTCCTCCGGGGTCATCTTGTTGATCGCGGCGGCCAGGTTGTAGAGCGCGGTGGGACACACGTCCGGGCAGGAGGTGTAGCCGAAGTAGATCGCCGTCACCTTGCCCTTGAAGTCGTGCAGCGAGGCCGGTCCGTCTGCGGTGGTGAGGGTGAAGTCCCCTCCCAGCTGCAGCGGTGCCTCGCCGGGCGGGGGGCTGTTGAAGTAATAACTCAGCCATATCCCCAGGGCGATGGCGACGAGTACCTGAATGGTGATGCTGACCTTCTTGTTCATGGTCATGTCCCCGGTTCAGCGCTTCACGGCGGTGGCAGTGACGGTCTTCCTGCTGCCGTCGTCGAATTCCAGCTCGATATCCACCTTGTCACCGGCATGCAGCGGTTTTTTCAGTCCGTAGATCATCAGGTGCAGGCCGCCGGGCTTGAGCCGCTTGTCCTTGTGCGGCGGCAGGTGGATGTGGGGGATCTGGCGCATGCGCATCACGCCGTTGTCGTGGATGTGCATGTGCAGCTCCACCTTTTTGGCGACCCCGGTGCTGGCCCCGACCAGGAAGTGCTCCGTATCCGTGGGGTTGTAGAAGGTCATGAAGGCGCCGGTGGTGGTGACCACCGGTGGCACCACGCGGATCATCGGGTCGACGACCTGGATGTCGTCGGCCACGGTGGCGAACAGGGGGGAGGTGGCCAGCAGCAGGGCGCTGGCCAGCAGGGTACGCAGTTTGATGTTCATGATGGGCTGATCTCCTTTGTGCCGTCTCATCGACAGCGGGGATTCGAAAGGGTTCGCGGATGCGCCGGCGGGGACCGGCTGGCGGGGTCGATCAGCCCAGGGGTGGGCCGCGGCTGACGGGGGGGAGTGCCTGCGGTGTTGCCGTGGCCGGCCAGGGGTCGGCAGGCGTGTGGATGGGCGTTCCGGACAGCAGCGGGGGACTGAAATCCAGGCCAGGCGCGCTGCCGCTCATCAGGTCGGAGAAGGCGACCGCGGCGGAACGCGGGTGGTCGTCATGGTCGTGCGGACCCTCGCTGTCGGGCAGCAGGGTGCACACGGCATGGGCATGGCCCCGGTCGTCGCTCAGCCAGCGGGTGTGCAGCTGCAGCGGCAGCAGTTGCTGGGCCAGGAGCAGGGCGCACAGGGCCCAGGCGAGCAGCCTGTCCCGGGGGCTGGAATGGAAGCGGCGGCATGTGGTGATGTGAGGCACCGGTCGATTATATGGCCCCGCAACGGCTCACACCAAGGCGCGGCAACCGGCTTGAGGCACGGGGTGTGCCTCCGCTAAGGTGATCGACCTCGATCAGGGGGCGGAGTATATGGACAGTCAGCGGCGCGAGTTCGCCGAACGTGTGCTGCAGTGGTTCGACCGGCACGGGCGCAAGGACCTGCCCTGGCAGCAGTCGATCAGCCCATACCGGGTGTGGGTGTCCGAGATCATGCTGCAGCAGACCCAGGTAGCCACCGTCATCCCCTATTACGCGCGCTTCATGGCGCGCTTCCCCGACCTGGCCAGCCTGGCCGATGCGCCACAGGACGAGGTGCTGCACCACTGGTCGGGGCTGGGTTACTACGCCCGTGCGCGCAACCTGCATCGGGCGGCACAGCAGGTCCGCGACGAGCACGGCGGCGTCTTCCCCGAGACCATGGCGGCGGTGGGCGCCCTGCCCGGGGTGGGGCGCTCCACCGCCGGTGCCATCCTTTCACTGGCGCTGGGCCAGCACTGGCCGATCCTCGACGGCAACGTCAAGCGGGTGCTGGCGCGCTATTTCGCCGTCCCGGGCTGGCCGGGGCAGGCGGCAGTGCTGAAGCGCCTCTGGTCGCTCAGCGAGCAGCTCACACCTGCAGCGCGGGTGGCGGACTACAACCAGGCCATGATGGACCTGGGGGCGACCCTCTGTACCCGCGCCCGCCCGGACTGCGGGCGCTGTCCCCTGGGCGGGGGGTGCCAGGCCCGGGCGCAGGGCGATGTGCAGGCCTACCCGGGCCGCAGGCCGCGCAAGGACCTGCCGGTGCGGGCGGTGCAGATGCTCATCCTGCACGACCCGGCCGGCAGGGTCTTGCTGCAGCAGCGCCCGCCGGCGGGTATTTGGGGCGGCCTGTGGGGATTCCCCGAGCTCGCCCTGGAGGCATCCGTCGAGGCCTGGTGTGCCGACAACCTGGGTGGTGTGGTGGGCATGGATCGCGCCTTGGCGGCCCGCCGACACACGTTCAGCCATTTTCATCTGGACATCCATCCAATAAAAATACTGCTGAAGGAACCGGGTTGTCGCGTTATGGAGGGGGCGGGACAGGTCTGGTATAACCCCGCACAGCCTGACGCGCGAGGCCTGGCCGCCCCGGTCGCGCGCCTGTTGCAGGAAATCCAGCCAGTCAACGAGGAAACACCATGAGCCGCACCGTCCACTGTGTCCGCCTGAAGCAAGAGGCCGAGGGCCTCGACCGCCCCCCCTATCCCGGTGAGCTGGGTCAGCGTATCTTCGACAACGTCTCGAAACAGGCCTGGCAGGAATGGCTCAAGCACCAGACCATGCTGATCAACGAATACCGCCTCTCGCCCATCGACCCCAAGGCCCGCAAGATGCTCGAGGAAGAGATGGAAAAGTTCTTCTTCGGCGAGGGCGGCGACCTGCCCCCGGACTTCAAGCCCGAGTGAACAATACGCGCTTCATCTTGACCTTTTGTTTCAAGGTCGGTTAAATACGCGCTCTTTCGCGCCCACCCGGGTCGCGAAGACACGCCCAGGTAGCTCAGTCGGTAGAGCAGAGGATTGAAAATCCTCGTGTCGGCAGTTCGATTCTGTCCCTGGGCACCATACAAAGATCAAGCAAACAAGGGCTGGACGGGCTTCTCGTCTGGC
>JANTHH010000221.1 GCA_024762485.1 Chromatiales bacterium | reverse complement strand
TGCGCGCTGGCCAAGCCCGGCAAGCGCCGCGGTCGTTCTTTTATTCCATCATTTATAGGCAAAGGCCCGGCATAGCGCCGGGCGTTGCCCGAGCTGTTATTTCTCCAGCACGAAGGCCTTGACCGGACGTTTCTCCAGCGTCCACTCGTGCATGGAGCCGTCGTAGAGTTTGGTGTCCTTGTTGCCGGGCAGTTCGTGCAGGGTTCTGCCCCCATCACCCGTGGACGGGTGAGATCCAGGGGTTTTCCAGCGCAGTCGAGTTGCACGATCCCAAGAATCCGGCCCTGTTGGTTCTGATCAGTCCAGCGCTGGCCGGCGGGGTCGCCAGTCGGCCCATCTGATTTTTTTCCGGGGTCTCACCGCCAGTCTTCAGGCTATCACCGGGTTCCGAATCGTCATCCCAACCTGACAGCGGACGCGGGGTGCGGCCAGCCAGTCAGCTCATAGCGTTTATGTCCTGCGAGAACACCAGCTGGTCCTTGCCCGACTTCTTGCCATGATACATCGCCGCGTCGGCGTGACTGAGCAGATTCTTGATGTCCTGGTCGTCCTCGGGGAACAGGGCGATCCCGATACTTGCGGAGATACGCAATTCCAGTCCGCCGAGGCGGAAGGGCTGCCGCACGGCCTTCTGCAGCACGGTCATCAGGTGCTCGGCATCTTCGCGACGCTTGATGTCCCGCAGCAGCACCACGAACTCGTCTCCGCCGAAGCGGGCCACCGTATCTGAGGCGCGCACGGTCTGGCGCAGGCGCTGGGCGATTTCCCTCAGCAGGCGATCGCCGATGACATGGCCGTAGTTGTCGTTGATGGTCTTGAAGCCATCCAGGTCGATGAAACCCAGTGCAAATCCGGTTTTATCGCGCCGGGCCTCTGCGATCGCCAATTCCACCCGGTCATAGAACAGGTTGCGGTTGGGCAGGCCGGTCAGGTTGTCGTAAAAGGCCAGTTCGCGGATCTTGGCCTCAGCCTCCTCGCGGCGGACGATCTCCCGTCGCAACCGGCGGTAGAACAGGTAGAAGGTGAGGGCCAGCAGGGCGAGAACGCCCGCAACAGCCACGGCAATGGACAGCACGCGCTGTAACTGCAGCAACCGGGCATGTTCGTCCGAGCCATACAGGAAGCCGCTGAGGTCGTAGTCTTCGTCCAGCATGCCCACCTTTACGAAGGTGTCGGCCATGTGTTGCCAGCGCCCCGGGTTCATGTGGCCGATCTCCACCAGCTTGGGGAGTATGAGTTGCCGCATGGTCTCGGCTTCATAGGTGAGGTGTGCCCGTGATTTTTCGACCTGGTACTTGGACAGCAGCAGGTCGATGATCTCGTCAGGATGATCCATGGCATAGCGCCATCCCTTCAGCGAGGCCTCGCGGAAGGCCCTTGCACGTTCCGGGTGCCGGCGGATCTCCTCCTCGGTGGTGAACAGGATGTCACTGTAGAAGTCGATCCCGTAGTTGATCGGCTCGATGAGCTGATAGGCGATGCCCTGCTTCAGCAGGGTGAACGGCTCGTTGGTCAGGTAGGCGTTGAAGGCATCGGTCCTGCCGCTGATCAGATCGTTGACGTCGTAACTCGACGGCTGGATGACCAGCTGGTCCGGCTCGATACCCTCGTTGAGGAACATGGTATGCAGATCGGCATCGGTGATATCGCCGATCATCATCACCCGCTTGCCGACCAGATCCTGTGGCGAGCGCAGATTACTGTCGCGGCGGGTCAGCAATACCGAGGGCGAATGCTGGAAGATGACGGCCAGTGCCACCAGCGGTGCGCCCTTGAGGCGTTGATAGAGCAGCTCGCTGTTGGCCTCGCCGTATTGGGCGCGGCCAGCCAGCACCTCGGTGACCGGGGTGCGGCCCGGCTGGCCTTCATGGATGCGCACGTCGAGACCGGCCTCGCGGTAGTAACCTTGCTCGAGTGCAGCGTAATAGCCTGCAAACTGGAATTGATGGTGCCAGCGCAATTGCAGGTTGATCACTTCCGGGCCATCCGCGCTCTGGGCCGCAGGGTGCAGCATGGTGAGCAGCAGCACGAAGATCAGTCGAGCGGCAGGGGGAATGTGGGTGTCGAGCCAATGCATCGTCAATGTCTGCAGTCGGTAGCCTTCAGCTGACCGATTCTGCCGACTCCGGCCCGGGATTGGTAGGCCCCGCCATGCCATGATCGGGAGTGCTTCTCACATCGCAGGCCGGTCCCAGCCAGTCGCTGATGCAGTCGTCGAGCCAGTAACGGGGCTGCCAGGGCCACGGTCCACCGACAAAGCCCACATGTCCGCCATGGTCATTGAGCAGCAGACGCGTCGATGCGGAGAGCTCGGTCTCGTCGGGTACGGTGCCGCAGAACATGAACGGATCATCGCAGGCATGAATGATCAGCGTCTCGGTTCGAATGGCGCCGAGATATGGGCGGCAGCTGGCCTGTTGGTAATAATCGTGCACATCACGGAAGCCGTGCAGTGGGGCAGTCACCTGGTCGTCGAAAGACCAGAAGCTGTCGAGCTGGTCGACATCGACCGCCAGCGGTGCGGGACGGCTGGCAAACTTGCGTCGGTAGTCCCGGCGCAGGCTGTGAACCAGGTGCCGTTGATAGAGACGTGAGAACCCGCGATCCATGCGTTGCGCCGCATCGGCGAGTCGGAAGGGTACGGAGACGGCGATGGCCCGCCCCACGCCGGCCTGCCCACCCTGCTCGCCGAGCCATTTCAGCAGCACGTTGCCACCCAGCGAGAAACCGATGGCGGCATGGATAGCGCCGCTCCGTTGCAGCAGGTGGTCGACCACCCGCGCGAGATCGCCGGTCTCGCCGCTGTGATAACCACGATCGAGCCGGTTGGGTTCGCCACTGCAGCCCCGGAAGTGCATCAGGCAGACCTGGTAGCCGGCCTGGTTGAGCCGGGGAATCAGGCCTCGGGCGTAGTGTGAATGGATGGAGCCCTGCAGGCCGTGGAGCATCAGGATCAGGGGTGCATTTTCCGCGCCGCACCAGGCCAGGTCGAGGAAGTCCCCATCCTCCAGTTCCAGTCGTTCGGTTCGGTGGGGCAGGCGTCGTGGCCGGCGGAAGAGGAAGGGCCACAGGGTCTGCAGATGCGGGCTGCGCAGCCACCAGGCCGGCTGAAAGACACCGCCCGGGACGCTCATCGGCCGCCCGGTTCCTGGCGTCGGTAGAGGTGGGCATAGAGGCCATCACTTTCGATCAGGTGCTCGTGGGCACCGTCCTCGACGATGCGGCCGTCCTCGAATACCAGCACCCGCTCGGCCTGCCGCACCGCGCTCAGCCGATGGGCGACGATCAGCGTGGTGCGATGCTTCAGGAACGATTCGAGTGCCTGGTGCAGGCGATGCTCGGTATCGCTGTCGAGTGCCGAGGTGGCCTCGTCGAGGATCACCACCGACGGCCTGCTCAACACCATCCGGGCGATGGCCAGGCGCTGTCGCTGGCCGCCCGAGAGGCGGATGCCGTCGCGGCCGATCGGCGTGTCGAGGCCGCGGGGCAGTGCACGGATGGTGTCCGCCAGCTGGGCGATCTCCAGTGCCTGCCACAGTTCCGCGTCATCGATCGGCTTTCCCAGGGTCAGGTTCATGCGCACCGAGTCATTGAACAATGCCGGGTGCTGCAGCACGGTGGCGACGTGGTCGCGCACCACGTCGAGGCCGATGCGGCTCACCGGGCTGCCCTCGTAGTAGATCTCGCCCGAGGTCGGTATGTAGAGACCGAGCAGCACCTGCACCAGCGTGGTCTTTCCGCCACCACTGGCGCCCACCAGGGCCACCTTCTGGCCGGCCGGGATGTGCAGGTTGAGATGGTCGAGCAGCAGCGGACCGTCGCCGTAGGCGAAGCAGATGTCGCGCAGCGTGATGCTGACGGTGTCACGGTTCTCGAAAGGATTTTCCAGGTGCGGGTATTCGGGTTCCAGGTGCACGTCCATCAGCGCGTTGATGCGGTCGAGTGCCGCCCTCGCGCCGCTGTGGGCCAGCTGCATGGAGAGGATCTGCTGCACCGGCGTCACCATGAACCAGAGGTAGGCGCCGACGGCGATCATCTCGCCGATGCTCAGTCCGGAGAACAGCACCGCCAGCATGGCCAGGGCACGGAAGATATCAAAGCCGAAAAGGAAGACGATGAAGGCCATGCGGTTGGCGGCCTCCTCCTTCCAGGTGAAGCTGGCGGAATCCCGGCGTATGGCCGCGGCGCG
>JANTHH010000220.1 GCA_024762485.1 Chromatiales bacterium | reverse complement strand
GGCGAGATTGGTGGTAATGCGGGCCGGATCGAGGGCCAATGAACGGCAAAGTGGCGCGCCATTCGCGGCTTACAGCGGATGGACTTTGGGAAAAGGGTGTTTATTCTCCCTATACTCGACCCAAAGGCTTTTGCGATCCCATGATGGAAGCAGTGGAAACAGACATACAGGGCCTCAACCTTAATTCCCTGGCTTTCCAACGTGCGGTTTGGGCATCCGTGAACCCGGTTCGCAAAGATGTCCGGCAGACGTGACAACGAAATCCACCCCGTGGCTTCACGCGAAGTCCGGGCCCACTAACCACTTGGATGAGCAAAGCTCCCAGAAACTTCAGGACCAGCAGCCATGACCCAAGTACTCGATGCAGTCAACCCAGGTGTCGTAACCGGAGACGATGTTCAAACACTGCTGCAGATCGCCAAAGACCAGGGTTTCGCACTGCCCGCCGTCAATGTTGTCGGCTCTGATTCCGTCAATGCCGTCTTGGAGGCAGCGGCAAAAGCCCAATCCCCCGTGATCGTGCAATTCTCCAGCGGAGGAGCAGGGTTTTATGCCGGCAAAGGTTGTCCCGCAGACAACGCGATGGTTCTGGGTGCAATATCCGGCGCGAAACATGTCCACACAATGGCCGAGGTGTACAATGTTCCGGTGATCCTGCACACCGACCACGCGTCTCGCAAACTTCTGCCATGGATCGATGGCATGCTGGAGGCGGGCGAGGCCCACTTCGCCAAGTATGGCAAGCCTCTGTTCAGTTCTCACATGCTGGACCTCTCGGCGGAGCCTCTGGAAGATAACATCGCAACCTGCGAAAAATATCTCGAACGCTTCAGCAAGATGGGAATGACCTTAGAACTGGAACTGGGTGTAACCGGTGGCGAAGAGGATGGTGTCGACAACACAGGAATCGACAACGCATCGCTCTATACCCAGCCGGAAGACGTTGCGCTCGCCTACGAACGCCTGAGCAGGATCAGTGACAAGTTCACAGTGGCCGCATCCTTCGGTAACGTGCATGGTGTGTACAAGCCGGGTAACGTGCACCTCACGCCAAAGATCCTGGATAACTCGCAGAAATACGTTCAGGAAAAGTTCTCGACAGCCGAACGTCCGCTCAATTTCGTTTTCCACGGCGGATCAGGTTCCGCGCGCGAGGATATTCGCGAAGCCATCTCCTATGGTGTCATCAAGATGAATATCGACACCGATACCCAGTGGGCCGCTTGGGACGGTGTGCGGGCCTATGAGGCGAAAATGCACGATTACCTGCAGTCGCAGATTGGCAACCCGGAAGGTGAGGACAAACCCAACAAGAAGATCTACGACCCCCGTATGTGGTTACGTGCCGGCGAACAGGCCATGGTCGATCGCCTACAGATAGCCTTCGAAGACCTGAACTGCATGCAACGCAACTGAATCTCGCCCCGGGAACTATCTTGTTGAAACGGCGGATACCTGGAGAAAAGGGATAGCCCCGAATCGGTCTGGATCCCACTCGCGCCGCTGTAAACGCGCCCACTTTTTGCCACCATCGGCTCCCTTACCGCCATCAGTCACGACGCCCCTGCCGTATGGGTGTGAGCGCCACATTCGGTTCATCCTTCTTCTTTCTTGCCTTATCCCTATATGAAGCCCTTCTGCGCCGTAGGCCTGATTAAGTAAAGCGCAATCCGGGACCGCCCCAGAGCATCATGATGAGGCTCGCTAAGATCATCATCAGGCGTTGTTGTCGCGAGCGGCCTGCGAAGGCAGTACTTGTCGTGTTTGCGACACGAGAGTACTCCTGAAAATATCAGAAAAATCAGTGGAGTGAAGTTTGGCATTCGCCTTGCATTACAGATCTAGACAAGCATGAAGCGGCCTTCCAAACCTAGTAACATTGTCACATTGTGAGTCCGCGAGGTGCTCGATCACTCAGTAAGTAGGTGCACGTCCATGTATGTCTGTGTTTGTCACGCAGTGAAATGCCGCCAGATACGTCAGGCGCTCGACGAGGGGAAACGATCGGTTGGCGCGTTGCGCGAGTATTTTGAGTTCAAGGCTTGCTGCGGGAAGTGTACCGATTGCATGCGCAGCATGATTGACGAGCATCTACAATCCACTACTAACCCCACATCCGGAGATCCTTCATGCAAGGCGACAAGAACGTCATTGAGTTGCTGAACCAGGCCTTGACCGTCGAGCTGACTGCGATCAACCAATATTTTCTGCATGCAAGAATGTATGACAACTGGGGTCTCAAGGCCCTGGGTAAGCATGAGTACGACGAGTCCATCGAGGAGATGCATCACGCCGATAAACTGATCGAGCGTATTCTGTTTATCGAAGGGCTGCCGAATCTCCAGAGTCTGGGCAAGCTCTTGATCGGCGAGGATGTCCCGGAGTGTCTGCAGGGCGACCTGCAGCTAGAAAGGAAGGGGCGTGAGCATTACGTGGAGGCGATCGCGTACTGTGAATCGGTGAAGGATTACGTCTCGCGTGACATCCTTGAGTCGATCCTGAACGATACCGAAGAGCATATCGACTACCTGGAGACTCAGCTCGAGCTCATCGAGAAGGTCGGGCTGCAGAACTATCTGCAAACCGCAATGGGCGGCGCAGAGGGTTAGAGGCCACGGTCGACATGATGGCCACACGCGACCGCCGACTCCTGGTGTGTGCAAGCGAATGCTTGTCAGAGAAGCGTCATATCATCATAGACTTGCTGTACAAGGGCGAGCTTCACTCGGCTATCGTGTTCCGGTTTAATGGCAAGGTTTTTGCTTATCTCAACCGGTGTGTGCATATGCCCAGAACCCTCAACTGCGAACGCGATGCGATTTTTGACGAACAGCGGGCGCTATTGCGTTGCTCAATGCACGGAATTGTCTACGAACCCGAGACAGGCACCTCGCTCAGTACCCTGTGCCAAGGCGAACGCCTGCAGGCATTGCGCTTGAGCGAGGCCGACGATCATATCTATATCAACGATAAACACGTCTCACGCGCTCAAGACATATAGGCTTGTGTGAATTGTCGAGGCACTGCCAGGCTGTCGATTGATCGCCCGCGTTAGGGAACCTCTGATCAATTTATGACACGGCATCTTGCGACGCCAAATCGCCCATTTCTTCGTTGCGAGTCTTCGCAATAGCGGGCTATTACGTGCGGTTCGCGCCTCGAACTGGGTGATTTTTCACCACAATCTGCTCGCGCCAGAACTAATCAGAGGCTCCTAAGGCACCTACCGCCTGAACAGCGGGTGCGGGGGAAGGGATAGGAATTTGCTTTCGCTGCACCGACATCATGGAAGGGGACATCATGGACACCCATCCATTGTGAAATCATGGACACCCACCCATTGTACCTCTTGTCAGATCGAGCAGCCACAGCTCACCCCGACTGAAAAAAGGCTCACCCATCAGATAATCGCCAATCACCGCGTCCACCAAGTGAATCCGGCACCGCTGTGCCACCAGGCCGGCTTTATCGAGCGAGTTCAGCAGCCCTTGCGTGGCCGCATCCACATCGGGTGACACCCGACGCAGCAGCCCCCACTGTATCCCCTCGTACTCCCGGGCGATGCCGACATACACCGGCTTTCCGCCGACCCGGTAGGCCGTGCGCCAAAGCCGCAGTGTGAGGATGGCCGGCCCCCTGTCGGACTGGACCGGTTTCTCCAGCGCGAAGTCATTGATCCGTCCGTTCCAGAAGGCGGGTGCCAATGGCGCCGTGGTGTAGTCCATACCCTGGCGGATCAGCCGCAGGATGTTCTTCAGGTTGACCTTGTCGGCACGCCAACACTCAAGACGCCGTACCGGGATGGCACGACCCATGTGATGTGACTCTGGGTATCCTGCCCTCCGCCCTTCGGGGCAGTCTTCGTCTGTTCGAAATCGCTCCCGGCGATTTTGTCGAGCCGCCGGACTTCATGGCGAGGTTGGCGGCGCTGCTGCCGAAGCCGCGCGTAAACCTGGTGCGTTTCCACGGGGTGTTCGCCCCAACAGCAAGCACCGCGCCCTGGTCGCACCGGCGAAGCGGGGCAAAGGAAATAAGCGCCTGGCGCCCGATGAGACAAGAAGAGCGCACAGCGGTCGAGCGGCGCACCGCCATGACTTGGGCGCAGCGACTCAAGCACGTCTTCAACATCGACATCGAGACCTGCGTTGAATGTGGTGGCGCCGTCAAGGTCATCGCCTGCATTGAGGATCCGG
>JANTHH010000219.1 GCA_024762485.1 Chromatiales bacterium | reverse complement strand
TCGGCCAGTGATGCCCGTTCCACCACCTTGCCCGGGTTGTCGGGATCGGTTGCCAGCAGAGTTGCGGGGAGGGCTGCACTGTTCATTTTCTGCAAGGTGTTGCGCCGGATGTGGAGGAAGGGGCGCATGGAGTAGGCGAGGATCGCCCCGCCGTCCCTGCGCAGTGCGATGCGGTCATCCGAGACGATCCTCGCCCCGGCAGCGAGGGCCGCCAGCCCCAGGGTGCTTTTCCCGGCACCACTTTCACCGAGCACCAGATAACCCTGCCCGCGGTAGTTGAAGACGAGTGCGTGGAGCAGCAGTGTCTGCTGCAGCAGCAGTGCGCGGAACAGGGCGGTCTCCAGTGCGCTGACGGGTGCGTGCGGGCCTGCTTGGTCCTGGATGTGCGAATAGCGTCCCAGTCGTGTTTCGCGGCTGTGCCTGGGGAATTGGACATAGCCGTCGGCAAGGAAAAGGAAGGTGCCTTCCCCGTCCTTGCAGGCGACGTATTCATTTTCCTGCAGTGAGGCTGCCTCGCTTGCAGCGGGTGGTTCAGCCAGTGCATGACAAGGGGTGATGGCAGGAAAGGCGGATGGGGCCGGGCTGTGCTGCTGTTCCCAACCGAACAGCTTCGAGGCCGTTTCGGCGAATGCCGGATCGAGTGTTGCGCCGACCTTGCCGCGCAGTGGCGGTGGCGCCAGGACCAGGGGTGTGCTGGTCGGGTGGATGGGCATGCGCCCGCGGGTGTCGTGGCGCGATTACTGCGGGCGGTTGCATCCCTGGTCGCGAAGGCCGCCCAGGTCGACGTTGCAACTGCCTTGTCCGGCGACGATGTTCTCGAGCCGCGTCTTCTGCGCCGTCGGCTTGCGGTAGGTTTTTTTCTGCTGGTCTGCAGGAGTGATGCGGGGGCTTTGCTCAGACATGATCACATATTCCGGCGTGGCTGACTTGATGTTTGATTCTGGGTGGGTTTCTGTCCCTTCGTCAAGGATCTATCGGCCGGTTGGCGGTCATCTAGAGTGTTTGGCGAATGAGAGCCCTGCGGGTCCGCCGGTGTCTGCGCCAGCGTGACGACCCTGTCGGCCAGCGCCAGGCTGCCCTTGCGGTGGGTGATGAGGATCACCGTGGTGTCCTTCAGCGCCTGGTGTGCCATGGCCACGAAGTCCTCCTCGGCGGGGAGGTCGAACATGGCGGTGGCCTCGTCGAATACCAGGATGGGGCAACGGCGCAGCAGTGCGCGGGCCAGGGCGATGCGCTGGCGCTGACCACCGGAGAGCCGGACACCATCGGCGCCGATGCGGGTGTCCAGGCCATCGGGCAGGGTCTTGATGAAGTCGCGGGCCTGGGCCTGCTCCATGGCCTCGATGATGGCCTGCTCGCTGGCGTCGTCGAGGCCATAGCGGATGTTGTCACGCACGCTGCCGTCGATCAGGTTGACCTGCTGCGGTACCAGCCCGATGAGCCCGCGCAGGGTGGTGAGATTGAGGGTGGCGATGTCCACGCCGTCGAGTTCGATGTGCCCGCCATCCGGCTCGTTGAAGCGCATCAGCAGGTTGATCAGCGTGGTCTTGCCGGAGC
Source organism: Chromatiales bacterium (assembly GCA_024762485.1). Classification (GTDB taxonomy): domain Bacteria; phylum Pseudomonadota; class Gammaproteobacteria; order Chromatiales; family Chromatiaceae; genus JANTHH01. The sequence goes on along the minus strand of JANTHH010000219.1, from coordinate 2,643 downwards.
CGTTGGGGCCGGTGATGGCGATCGTCTCGCCCGCCTTTATCGACAGGTCGAAGCCCCGGAACAGCGGCGGGCGCCCGGGATAGGCGAACGTCAGATCCCTGAAGTCGATGTTGCCCGGTGTGGGCGGTGGTGTGGTGCTGCCGGTGGCCAGGTCCTCGCCCGTCGTCTGCAGGATGCCGATGATCCGCTGCGCGGCGCCGAGGGTGGATTGCAGGCTGCCGGCGGCGCTCGCGAGTTGCCCGGCCGGGCGAAACAGCAGCAGGCCATAGAGCAGCAGGCTGACGGCGGCGGCGGAATCAAGCCTGCCCGAGAGCAGATGGTCGGCGCTGAGCCAGAGTACGGAGACCATCAGCAGGGCACCGATGGCCTGGATGGCGGGGCCGATGGCGGCGAGGTTGCGCAGGTGGTGGCGCTCGTGACCGACGATCGCCGCATTGTGCCGGCCGATCCGTTCCGATTCGACAGTCTCGCGCCCGAAGGCCTTCAGCAGCGGCAGCAGCCGCAGATTTTCCTCGACGGTGGCCAGGTGAGCGGCATGGCTGTCGCTCAAGCGTTGCGCAAGTGGACGGATGCGGCGCAGCGCCAGGCGCAGGCCCAGTACCAGCAGCGGTACGGCGGCGCCGATGTAGAGGGCGAGTTCGAGGTCGAGGTAGGCCATCATGCCCCAGGCGCCGAACAGGGTGATCAGTTGCGGGATCAGTGGCGGCAGGGTGCCGATGAAAAAATCGCCGAGGATGCCGGCATCGCGGGAGATCAGCGACAGCTTGTCTCCCGGGTTGCCTTGCTGATGGTGGTGCAGCGGCAGTGACTGCAGGTGGTCGTAGAGCCGTTGCCGCAACCGCGCGGTGGTGCTGGCGCCGGCGCTGCCGAGCAGGTAGTTGCCGGCGAAGCTCAGGGCCTGCTGCAACAGCAGGACCACCAGCAGCCACAGCAGGATCTGCCTGAAACCCGCTGCGTCCCCGCCGAGCACGCTGCCGGCGAAGCGCCCGCCCAGCCAGGGGATGAGCAGGGCGCTGCCCGCCTCGAGCAGGGCCAGTACGGAGGCCAGCACGAGCAGGGTGGTGGGGGGTGAGGCAATGCGCCAGAGGGCATGGATGGCGTGCATCGGGTCCTAGCGGGCGAAGGTGCGGCCGTCCCAGCCCCACAGGTGGCGTTGTGCATCGGCGAACTCGATGTAGATCCGGCTGGCCGGGATGTCCAGTGCCTTGCCCACCTGTTCGCAGAGGGCGGCAGACAGATGGGTGGTGTCGTCGCCGGGCAGGCCGATGCTCTTCAGCTCGAGGTAGGCCAGGGGTTCGCTGCTGCCACCGAACAGCATCTGTGGATTGTGCTGCAGACTGACCATGACGTAGGTCTCGGGTTTGCCGAGCAGTCCGGCAACGGCGGCCGAGAGCTGGCCGAGCAGTTCATCGGCTGGCAGCGGCCCGGGCTTGACGTTCGTGGTGACGGACAGGAATGGCATGGGATGGCCTCACTGACAGTATTCGTCGATATAGGACTGGTTGTCTCGCACGCGCTCGGCCTTTTGCTCCGGCGTCAGCCGCGTGTAGCTGCCATCGGCGTTGCGAAAACGCTGGCGGTTGCCCTGCTGCAGGGCCTCCAGGTTGTGCCGTGCCAGTTCGCATTGGCGCGCCTGTTCGGCCTCGTCCGCCTTCTGCTGGACGGTCTCTGTCTGGCTGGTCTGACGCTGCTCCCGCTGGCTGTTCAGCAGGTCGAGCCGGGCCTTGAGACGCGCCTGCGCCTCTTCCGGTGACTCGGCCGGTGGCGGCGGTGCGCCGATGACCTTGCTGTCGCGGCCGTCGGCCGGCGGCAGCTGGGAGTAGACCACGTTGCCGGCATCGTCCACCCAGCGGTAGGTTTCTGCGGTGGCGCTGCCGGCGCCAAGAAGCACGAGCAGGCAGAGGGTGGTCAGGGCCTGGAGGGGATGAAACGTCAGCTTTCTCATGGGGATTAAGGTCCTTTGGCGGTGGCTGATCTATTGACGCTGTTGGCGATAATGGGTATTTTGCGCGGTTCAATCCAGCCTGGCGCGCGTGGTGGTTTATCGCTGCTACAGGGCGATTATTCCACGTTTTCGGAGGTCTTACCGGTGGAACTGAGTGGTGCCGAGATCCTTGTCCAATCCCTGAAGGACGAGGGCGTCGAGTATGTCTGGGGTTATCCGGGCGGTGCGGTCCTGCACATCTACGATGCACTGTTCCAGCAGGAGAGCGTCAGGCACATTCTGGTACGCCATGAGCAGGCTGCAACCCATGCCGCTGATGGTTATGCCCGCGCTACCGGCAAGCCGGGCGTGGTGCTGGTGACTTCCGGCCCGGGCGCGACCAATGCGGTCACCGGTATCGCCACGGCCTACATGGATTCCATCCCGATGGTGGTCATCACCGGCCAGGTCCCCCTGCCGGTGATCGGCTCTGATGCCTTCCAGGAGGTCGACACCGTCGGCATCACCCGCCCCTGTGTGAAACACAATTTCCTGGTCAAGAACCGCGAGGACATGGCGGAGACCATCGCCAAGGCCTTCTACGTGGCCACCACCGGGCGGCCCGGCCCGGTGGTGGTCGATGTGCCCAAGGATCTCACCGATCCGAATATCAAGATCCCCTACCGGCACCCGGAGCAGGTGAAGATGCGCTCCTACAG
>JANTHH010000218.1 GCA_024762485.1 Chromatiales bacterium | reverse complement strand
CATTGTTGGTGTTATGGCTGTCGGCCGGTATGTGCTGGGCGGCAAGCGCAGAAGAGCAGTTGCTGGCTGCGGCAGCGGCCGGTCGCATCGAACAGGTGCGCAGCCGGCTGGCGCAGGGTGCCGACGCCAATGCCAAGAATCCAGCCGGCCGCCCGGCGCTGCTGCTGGCGGCCTTCAACGGCAACACCCGCACCGTCAAGGCGCTGCTCGCGGCAGGTGCGGATATCAATGCCGCGGACGCGGCAGGTGATACGGCACTCATCGTCGCGGCCTCTTTCGGCTACACGGATCTGGTGTCGCTGCTGGTGTCGATGGGTGCGGATGTCAATATCAAGAACGCTGCCGGCGCCTCGGCGCTGGCCCGGGCCAGCAGGGCCGGCCACGATGGGGTGGTCGAGGTGCTGAAGGCCGCCGGTGCCGTGGACGAGGCGGAAGGGGATGCCGGTAAAAAATGAGTCAACGATGCCGGGGCGTGGACTGTTGATGTGACTTGTGTCAGAAAAATACGATATGTCGAGTAATTGACATTGCGAATGTGAAGGGGTTCAAGGCCGGGCTGCTCGCCACAGTCCATGATAGAGGCGAATGATTCCTTCAGAGATTCATACGATGTTCAGCCGTAACACACATCATCGACACGATTTCCTCGCCATGCTTTGTGTCGGCGTATTTTTCGCGTTGTCGCTGACCCTGGTCTTCCAGGTCGGTCTCGCGGATGCCCGTGATGGGCAGGCCCCATGCAGTATGCTAGATTCTCGCGACTTCCAGCATGTTGAGGCTCAGCCGTGTCAGATCGTATCGCCGTCGGTGTCATCGGGGTTGGTTATCTCGGTCGCTTCCACGCCCTGATTCACTCGCGGCACCCCGGAGTTGATCTCGTCGGCGTGGTGGATGCCGACCCGGAAACCGCCCGTCGGGTGGCGGAAGAGACGGGCTGTCAGGCCTACGACAATGCCGCCGACCTGCTCGACAAGGTCGATGCAGTCAGCGTGGTGGTACCCACCACGGCCCATCTCGAAGTCGCCAGGCCCTTTCTGGAGCACGGCATCCACATGCTGTTGGAAAAACCGATCGCGCCCACCGTCGAGGAGGGTCGGGAGATCGTCAGGCTGGCCGAGGCGAACGGCGCGATCCTTCAGATCGGCCACCTGGAGCGCTTCAATGCCGGGGTGATGGCGCTGGCAGATTCCATAGAGCGCCCGAAATTCATCGAGGCTCACCGCATGAGCCCCTTCGCCGCCCGCGCCACCGATGTGGACGTGGTGTCCGACCTGATGATCCACGACATCGACATCATCCTCTCGCTGGTGAATGCTGACATCACCCATATCTCCGCGGTGGGCAGTCGGGTGCTGACCGAACACATCGATATCGCCAACGCGCGGTTGGAGTTCGCCAACGGTGCCGTCGCCAACGTCATCGCCAGCCGCGTCTCCCGCGACAAGATGCGCCGTATCCGCGTCTTCGAGTACCATCGTTACCAGTCGCTGGATTTCAATGACCAGTCGCTCGATGTGGTCTATCCTCGGGAACAGCCGGGCGAGGACTGGCCGGAGATCGTCACCGAGCACGTTGCAATCGAGCCGGTAAAGCCGCTGGATGCGGAAATAGACGCCTTCGTGTCCTGCATCCGGCATGGGACGTCGCCCCTGGTGGGTGGCGCTGTCGGGCTCAAGGCGCTGGATGTCGCCCTGCAGGTCAGCGAAAAGATCCGCGCCAGCGACTGAACGGCCGATCGCCGGGCGCGACCGGCAGGCATGACCACAGGGAAGGAAGCGGTGGACCCGGATGTCCGCCGCCTGGACAGACAATCAATGGAAGGACCTCGGGATGAAAGGATTCACCCTGATCGAACTGCTCGTGACCCTGGCCGTGCTGGTGGTCTCGCTGGCCATCGGTATACCCACAGTGGCCAGTCAGTTGGAGCGACAGCGGCTCGCCGATGCCGCCGAGACCATCGCACGCGACCTCTATCTCGCCCGCGCGGAATCGTTACGCCGCAACCGGGACGTGCTGGTGTCCTTTGCCACCCTTTCCGGCGGCCCGCCGGTCCCCTGGTGCTATGGGCTGAGTGTCAGCGACCCCTGTGACTGCAACAGCGTGGACAGCTGTCGACTGGATCGACCGCTGGTGCGCCGTGGCGGTGATCAGGCCGCGGCCGCCTACCCGGCGGTGTCGCTGGATGACGTCAGCTTTGTGGCGGACCAGATCCGTTTCTCGCCGCAGCGCGGTCTGGCCAACGCTGGCACCCTCCGGCTCAGCAGCCGGCCGGGCGAGGTGGCGCAGGAATACCGCCTGGCGGTGGTGGTCAGTCCGCTCGGGCGCATCCGCATCTGCAGTCCCACCGGCGAGCACCGGGTGATCGGTCGCTATCCAGCATGTTGAGTCACCGTCACGCGGGCATGTCGCTGATCGAATTGCTGATCAGCATGGCCATCGGCCTGGGCGTCATCACCGCCGCCGTCTCCTTCTACACCAACAGCCTGCGACTGGGCGGAGGCAATCTGCGCATGGGCCACCTGTCGGGCGAACTGCGTGCCGCCATGCTCTACATGACCCGTGAGATCCGCCGTGCCGGTTACAGCGGCGTGGAACCCGGCAGCGACCTGAACGACGACGGCACAGTGGATGGCGCTGACCTGGCGCTGCTGCAGCACAATCCCTTCTCGGACCTGCACGACCTCAGCACCGGTCGCTATGATGCGGACGAGCCAGCGGATTCCTGCCTGCTGTTCAGCTACAACCTGGATGCGGAATCAGAGGCCGCTGCCTCCCCTCCACTGCCGTATATCGGCATCTGCGAAGGCTGTACCCCACCTGCCCCTTACCACCTGCCGCCCTATGACACCGGAAACATGGAACTGCAGGGTTTCCGCCTCCATGACGGTGCCCTGGAGCGGCGCAACGGGGGGGTCGGTGGTCTCGATTGCCGTGGCGTCGGCGACCAGTGGCAGGACGTGACCAGCAGTGAGATCGAGATCGACACACTGCGGTTCGCAATCGATGACCAGGCCCTGAACGTGCGTGATCCGGCCCTCCCCTGCGCCACCGGGTTGCCCTGCCTGCACCAGCGAAGGGTGACGGTCACCCTCGCCGGTGCGCTTGCCGGCGATCCGGCGACGCGCGTGACACTGCAGGAAACCCTCTCGATAAGGAATGCGAAATATGTACCCTCGGCACCCTGATCCGACGACCCGCATGGCGTTTGCCGCCCCTCTGCGCACCGCTACCTGCCAGCGTGGTGCCATGACCCTGTTCATGGTGCTGGTGATACTCACCCTGATGGCCGGCTGGGCGATACTCTCGCTGCGCTTCAACGGCCTGCAGGCGTGGGTCGCCGCCAGTGAGACCCGGGCGGAGGAGGCCCGCCAGGCGGCTGATGCCGGGCTGGAATATGCCCTTGCCTGGCTTGGTGTGCACCGCTGGCAGGCGGCGGACGGGGTGCCACAGGTGCCGGCGGTGGATGCGGATCCGGCACGGCAGGACAGCCCAAGCTACCGGGTGGAACTCGCGCTGGAGCGCCGGGCGGGTGGTTTCATCCATGTCCATTCGCTGGCCAGCGGGCCGGACGGATCGCAGATCCGTGCCGGGACCTCGCGCTGGCTGGTGCAGAGCGAGTTGTTCAGCGAGGGCATGAGCAGCGAACTGCCGCCACTGGTGGTCGATGGCTGCCTGTACGGCGGTTCGGACATCTCGGACCTGTACCCGCAGGCGATCGATCAGGATGGCGATGGCATCACTGACAGCTGGGGCGATGCGCTGCACAGTTCGCGTGACCTGCTGCTGGAACCGGGTTGTGTCGACTTGGGCGGCATCGATGCCCATGGTGGCCAGCCGGTCCATCCCGCGGCGTTCACGGGTGAGGCCTGGGACTATGCCTTCGGCATCGGTAAGGCAGATATCAGGGCACTGTCGGATGCCCAGCAGGCGGCGGGCCTGGATGCCGAGAGCACGCCGCCGCGGACCTTTTATTGGGTTGATGCAGACAATGCCGGCGAGCTGCTAGAGGCCGGGGCCTGGTCGGTCAGCGTCGGCAGCCCCGCGCAGCCGGTGATGATCGCCTTTGCCGCCGAACTCGGTTGTCCCGGGCTGCAAGGTGCACCCGAGATCCACGGTGTGCTCTATTTTGCGGCCGAACCGGTCTGCGAGCTTCCCGACTGGGGCGGGGCGACGGTGTATGGCAGCCTGGTATTCGAGGGCAGCCT
>JANTHH010000217.1 GCA_024762485.1 Chromatiales bacterium | reverse complement strand
TCGCCATGATGCTGGTGCTGTTCGCCCTGTTCTTCCGCCCGGTGGGCTTTGACTACCGCAGCAAGATCGCCGATCCGCGCTGGCGCAACACCTGGGACTGGGGCCTGTTCGTCGGCAGCGCGGTGCCCGCACTGGTATTCGGCGTGGCCTTCGGCAACCTGCTGGAAGGGGTGCCTTTTCAATACGACGAGTTCCTACGGCCGACCTATACCGGTTCATTCTTCGAACTGCTCAACCCCTTCGGCCTGCTGGCCGGCGTGGTGAGCCTGTCGATGGTGATGATGCACGGCGCGGTGTGGTTGCAGCTGCGCACCGGAGAACCGGTGGCCTCGCGTGCCCGCAATGCGGTGAAGATTGCATCGTGGGTGCTGATCGCCAGCTTCGCCCTGGCCGGTGTCTGGCTGGCGGCGGGTATCGACGGCTATCGCATCGTGTCGATGCCCGACGTCGGTGCGCCGGCCAATCCGCTGGCGAAGACGGTGGAAGTGGCGGCGGGTGCCTGGCTGACCAACTACAGCCTCTATCCGTGGATGATGCTGGCGCCGGCGCTGGGCCTTGGTGGCGCGGCCCTGACCTGGTTGTTGTCGGCGGCAAATCGCCCGGGCCTGGCCTTTGTCACCAGCGCACTGGCGATGGCGGGGGTGATCCTGACGGCCGGGTTCTCCATGTTCCCGTTCATCATGCCCTCCAGCACGGCACTGAACAGCGGCCTGACCCTCTGGGATGCGCCATCGAGCCAGCTCACGCTGACGGTGATGTTCTGGGCGGCGATGATCTTCGTGCCCATCATCCTGGCCTACACCACCTGGACCTACCGCGCCATGTGGGGGCGGGTCACGGTGGAACACATCCGTGAAAACACGCACTCGGCCTATTGAACAAGGAGCATAGCTATGTGGTATTTCACCTGGATATTGGGCGTCTTGCTGGCCGTGGCCTTCGGCATCATCAACGCACTGTGGCTCGAGTCCGAGCAATGCCTGGGGAGCGCCGATGATGAATCTGATGACAGCTGATCAGGCGGGCTATCTCAGTGGCCCGCTCGACAACGGCCCGGCACGGGCGGTCTCACTGCTTGCCGCCATCGCGGTCAGTGTACTCGTCACTTTCACGCCTCAGCTGGTGATCAGCGGTGGGCAGGCCCCGGACCACGGCATCCTTGCACTCTGGCTGTGGGGCATGGCGGGGGCCTACATCCATGGCGTGGGTTTTCGTCATCGTCACTGGTTCTGGCGGATCGTGCTGGGGCCGGAGCTGGCCTGGCTGCTGCTGGTGGTCGGCGGATTGATGCTGTTCCTGTAGGCACGGCGGCCAATTTGTCCGGCTGACGGCAGTGGGCCCGGGTGACTGTTTGGTTGCCCGGGCCCACTGCCGTCTGCTGCTTGCAGCCAGTACAGGAACGCTATCCACCTGACAGGAGATGACGCAGGAAATGGCTGGCGGGATAAATCCGCTGCTTGTGCAAGGGTTTGTTATCGTTCAACCTGTCCTGGTCGATCATCCCTCATCAGGATGGGAGGTTGGGTGGTCGGCATCCCGATCCGACAAGGATCGTTCAACATAGCTAAAAAAATACCCAAGCCAGAGGAGGAGACTGTATGAAACGTTTGTATTTCCTGTTGCCGGATCTGGAGATTACCAAGAAGGTTGTGGATGAGCTGTTGCTGGCGCATATCGAGGAACGCCATATCCATGTCATCGCCAATGAAAAAACGCCATTGGAGAACCTGCCGGAGGCCTCGTTGTTGCAGAAGAGTGATTTCGTGCCCGCCGTCGAGCGGGGGATCGCCATGGGTGGGGCGACGGGCGTGCTGACCGGTCTGGTGGCGATGGCCCTGCCCGGCGTGGTCATTGCCGGCGGTGCACTGCTGGCGATGGGGCTGGTGGGTGCCGGCATGGGTGCCTGGCTGGGTGGCATGATCGGCATGGATGCCGAGAACGTGCACATCAAGAAATTCGAGGATGCCCTCGAGGCCGGCCAGGTGCTGGTACTGCTCGATGTACCCAAGGAGCGGGTCGACGAGGTGCTTGCGCTGATCAAGAAGCATCACCCCGAGGTGGAGTTCGAAGGCACTGAGCCGACCATCCCCGCATTCCCCTGAGAAACGCGGTCCAGCACGCACCGGTTACTGAGTCGGTCGCCGGTGCGTGTCCGGGTCAATCCACCAGTTCATAGCAGGGCGTGTATTCGCCGCTGAGTTTCATCCGCCGCTGTGCCACGAAGGCGCGCAACAGCCGGTCCATGGCGTCGAGCAGGACCCGCTCACCATGCAGTTTGAAGGGCCCGTGCGCCTCCACCGCGCGGATGCCGGGCTCCTTGACGTTGCCGGCGACGATGCCCGAGAAGGCACGTCGCAGATTGGCGGCCAGCTGATGCACGGGCAGATCCCGTGACAGTTCGAGTGCAGCCATCGCCTCGTGGCTGGGTTCGAAGGGCTGCTGAAATTCTTCCTCCACCCGCAACAGCCAGTTGTAATAGAACGCATCGCTGTGCGCGCAGCGATAGTCCAGCACCTGCTGCATGCCCTGTTTCATATGGCGGGCGACCTCGACCGGATCGTCGATGATCAGACGGTAGCGCGAACGCGCCTGCTCGCCGAGGGTCAGTGCAAGAAAGTCGTCGATCACCCCGAAGTAGTCGGCGCTCGCGGCCGGGCCGCTGAGCACCAGCGGGAACGGATGCTCGCGGTTGTCCGGGTGCAGCAGGATGCCGAGCAGGTAGAGCAGTTCCTCGGCGGTGCCGACCCCGCCGGGGAAGATCACCACGCCATGTCCGGCGCGCACGAAGGCCTCCAGGCGTTTTTCGATGTCGGGCATGATGATCAGTTCGTTGACGATGGGGTTGGGTGACTCGGCAGCGATGATCCCCGGCTCGGAGATGCCGATGTAGCGTCCATCACCGATACGCTGCTTGGCATGACCGATGGCGGCGCCTTTCATCGGACCCTTCATCGCACCCGGGCCACAGCCGGTGCACACGTCCAGCCCGCGCAGACCGAGCTCGTAGCCGACCTCCTTGGTGTAATCGTATTCCACCCGGCTGATGGAATGGCCGCCCCAGCACACCACGATGTTGGGCTCGACCCCCGAGTGCAGCAGGTTGGCATTGCGCAGGATATGGAACACCGCCGAGGTGATGTGCTCGCCTTTTGCCAGGTCGAAGTTGCAGCCGCCGAGGATCTCGTTGTGCAGGTGCACGATGTCGCGCAGCACCGCGAACAGGTGCTCACGGATACCCTTGATCATGATGCCATCGACAAAGGCGCTGGCCGGTGCGTTCTTCAGCTCCAGCTTGATGCCGCGGTCGCGCGGAATGAGATTGATCTCGAAGTCGTGGTAGGCCTCGTAGATCTCGCGTGCGTCGTCCGTCGGGCTGCCGCAGTTGAGCACCGCCAGCGAGCAGCGCCGGTAGATGTCGTACATGCCGCTGCTGCTGGTGTCGAGCAGTGCATTCACTTCCAGCTGGGAGAGCACCTCCAGGCTGCCTTCGGGGCTGACGCTGGCGTCGATCTTGGTCTCGCTCATGGTTGGGAATCCGTCGTTGTCAGGGTGTTCGGTGATGGCGCGCAAGCGCCCAGTCGATGTGCTCGCGTACCAGTTCGGATACCTGCCCGCGCTGTTCTGAAAGCGCTTGTACCACGGCCGGTGTGGTTGGTGCATTGCCAAGCGCCACGGCGATGTTGCGTTGCCAGCGCTGCCAACCGATGCGGCGGATGGCCGAGCCCTCGGTATTCTTCAGAAAAGTCGCCTCGTCCCAGGCGAACAGTTGCAGCAGGGTGGCACTGTCGAGGCCGTGTCGGGGCAGGAAGTCGGCCTCGGCGGTGGGTGTGGCGAAGCGGTTCCATGGGCAGACCTGCTGGCAGTCGTCGCAACCATAGATGCGGTTGCCCAGGCTCGGCCGCAGGGCCTCGGGGATGGCGCCGTGCAGTTCGATGGTCAGATAGGAGATGCAGCGTCGTGCATCCACCTGGTAGGGGGCGACGATGGCCTGGGTCGGACAGCAGTCGATGCAGGCGCTGCAGTCACCGCAGTGTTCACTGACCGGGTTATCCAGTGGCAGGGGCAGGTCGGTATAGAGTTCGCCGAGGAAGAACCAGGAACCGGCATCGCGGTTGATCAGGTTGCTGTGCTTGCCGACCCAGCCGAGGCCGGCCTTCTGCGCCAGCGGTTTTTCCAGCACCGGCGCCGAGTCGACAAAGGCGCGGTAGCCGAAA
>JANTHH010000216.1 GCA_024762485.1 Chromatiales bacterium | reverse complement strand
ACCCCATGACCGAGTTCGCCAAAGAAATCCTGCCCATCAGTCTCGAAGACGAGATGCAACAGTCCTATCTGGACTACGCCATGAGCGTCATCGTTGGGCGCGCACTGCCCGATGTGCGCGATGGTCTCAAGCCGGTGCATCGCCGCGTTCTCTATGCGATGGGGGAGCTCGGCAACGACTGGAACAAGCCTTACAAGAAGTCGGCCCGGGTGGTCGGTGACGTCATCGGTAAATACCACCCGCACGGCGACACCGCGGTGTACGACACCATCGTTCGCATGGCCCAGCCCTTCTCGCTGCGCTACATGCTGGTGGACGGGCAGGGCAACTTCGGCTCGGTGGACGGTGATGCACCGGCGGCCATGCGTTACACCGAGGTGCGCATGGCCAAGATCGCCCACGAACTGCTGGCCGACATCGACAAGGAAACGGTCGAGTTTACGGCCAACTACGACGAGTCGGAGCACGAACCCACCGTCCTGCCGGCGAAGATCCCCAATCTGCTGATCAACGGCTCTGCCGGCATCGCCGTGGGCATGGCCACCAATATTCCGCCGCACAACCTCACCGAGGTGATCAACGCCTGCGTGGCGGTGATCGACAACCCGGCGATCGGTATCGACGAATTGATGGAGATCGTGCCCGGCCCGGATTTCCCGACCGCCGGCATCATCAATGGCGTGGCCGGCATTCACGAGGCCTATCGCACCGGGCGCGGGCGTATCTATGTGCGTGCGCGCACCGAGTTCGAGGAGATGGACAACGGCAAGCTGCGCATCGTGGTGCACGAGCTGCCCTACCAGGTGAACAAGGCGCGCCTGCTGGAGAAGATTGCCGAGCTGGTGCGCGAGAAAAAGATCGAAGGCATCACCGAACTGCGCGACGAGTCCGACAAGGACGGCATGCGCATGGTGATCGAGCTGCGCCGCGGCGAGGTCGGCGAGGTGGTGCTCAACAACCTGTTCAAACACACCCAGCTGCAGAACGTGTTCGGCATCAACGTGGTGGCGCTGGTCGATGGCCAGCCGCGTATCCTCAACCTCAAGCAGCTGCTGGAATATTTCATCCGTCACCGCCGCGAGGTGGTCACCCGCCGCACCCTGTTCGACCTGCGCAAGGCACGTGAGCGCGCCCACATCCTCGAGGGCCTGGCGGTCGCCCTGGCGAACATCGACGAGGTGATCGCTACCATCAAGTCCGCGCCGAGCCCGGCCGAGGCCAAGCGCGCGTTGGTGGCCCGCACCTGGAAGTCGGAGACGGTGGAGGCGATGCTGGCACGCGCCGGGGCGGATGCCTCGCGCCCGGAGGAGCTGTCCCGCGAGTTCGGCCTCACCGACAAGGGCTACCAGCTGACCGAGACCCAGGCCCAGGCGATCCTCGACCTGCGGCTGCAGAAGCTCACCGGGCTGGAGCAGGACAAGATCATCAAGGAGTTCGAGGATATCCTCGACAAGATCGCCGATCTGCTGGAAATCCTCTCCAGCCCCGACCGCCTGATGCAGGTGATCAAGGACGAGCTGCTGCTGATCCTGGAACAGTTCGGCGACGCGCGTCGCACCGAGATCCGCGAGAGCCAGGCCGATCTCACCCTCGAAGATCTGATCACCGAGGAGGACGTGGTGGTGACCCTGTCGCACCAGGGCTATGCCAAGCGGCAGTCGCTGGATGTCTATCAGGCCCAGCGGCGCGGCGGCAAGGGCAAGTCCGCCGCCGCCACCAAGGAAGAGGATTTCATCGACAAGCTGTTCGTCGCCAGTACCCACGACACCATCCTCTGCTTCTCCAGCCGCGGCCGGGTGTATTGGCTCAAGGTCTACCAGGTGCCGGAGGCCGGGCGCGGCGCGCGTGGCCGGCCGATGGTCAATCTGCTGCCGCTGGAGGAGGGCGAGCGCATCAATGCGGTGCTGCCGATCCGTGAGTATGCCGACGACAAATACGTTTTCATGGCTACCAGCTCGGGCACCGTGAAGAAGACCCCGCTGACCGATTTCTCGCGTCCGCGCAGCAGTGGCATCATTGCCGTCGACCTGCGCGAGGACGACACCCTGATCGGCGTCGATCTGACCGATGGTGAGCAGGACATCATGCTGTTCACCAGCGCCGGCAAGGCGCTGCGCTTCAACGAGGCCAGTGTGCGCCCGATGGGCCGCACCGCCTGCGGTGTGCGTGGTATCAAACTGGGCGAGGGGCAGCGGGTGATCTCACTGATCATCGCCCAGCCGGGTTACGTGCTCACGGTGACCGAGAACGGCTACGGCAAGCGCACCCCGGTTGACCAGTTCCCCACCAAGGGGCGTGCCGGTATGGGCATCATCTCCATCAAGACCTCGCCGCGCAACGGCGACCAGGTGGGTGCGGTGCTGGTGGACGAGGATGACGAGATCATGCTCATCACCAATGGCGGCACGCTGGTGCGCACCCGTGTCAGCGATATCTCGGTGATGGGCCGGGATACCCAGGGCGTGAAGGTGATCAATGTCGCCGAGGGCGAGAAGCTGATCGGCATCGAGCGCATCGAGGTGCTGGAAGACGAAGGCGTGGATGCCGCCGAATCCGATCCGGCTGACAACGGGGAAGAACACGAATAAACCATTGATGGTGCCGCAGCGTGCGGCCCGGCAACACTTCAAGCAGGTGAGAGCAGATGACACGCGTCTACAATTTCAGTGCCGGTCCGGCCGCACTGCCCGAGGAAGTACTCAGCCAGGCCAGGGACGAGATGCTCGACTGGCACGGCGCCGGCATGTCGGTGATGGAGATGAGCCATCGCGGCAAGGAATTCATGTCCATCGCCGCCGAGGCGGAGGCCGATCTGCGCCAGCTGATGGCCATACCCGACAACTACAAGGTACTGTTCCTGCAGGGCGGCGCCTCGGCGCAGTTCGCCATGGTGCCGCTGAACCTGATCGGTAGCACCGGCAAGGCCGATTATCTGCGCACCGGTTCCTGGTCGAAGAAGGCGATCGCCGAGGGCAAGCGCTACGGCGAGGTGCGGGTCACCGCCGACAGCGAGCAGGACGGCAGATTCACCAGCGTGCCGGCGGCCGATGCACTGGGTCTCAATGGCGATGCCGCCTACGTGCACTACACCCCCAACGAGACCATCGAGGGTGTGGAGTTTCCCTATGTGCCGGACACCGGCGACATCCCGCTGGTGGCGGACATGTCCTCCACCATCCTTTCGCGGCCCATCGATGTGTCACGCTTCGGCATCATCTATGCCGGCGCACAGAAGAACATCGGCCCCGCCGGTCTGACCATCGCCATCGTGCGCGACGACCTCATCGGCAAGGCGCTGGAGACCACCCCGACGATGTTCAAGTACGACATCCACGCCGCCGCGGGCTCCATGTACAACACCCCGCCCACCTATGGCTGGTATCTGGCCGGCCTGGTGTTCAAGTGGTTGCAGGGCAAAGGTGGACTGGCCGGCATGGCCGAGATCAACCAGCGCAAGGCCAAGGCGCTGTACGATGCCATCGATGCATCGGACTTTTACCACAACCCGGTGGATCCGGCGTGCCGCTCGTGGATGAACGTGCCCTTCACCCTCGCCGATGCCGAACTCGATGCCACGTTCCTCAGCCAGGCGGCCGAGGCCGGGTTGAAGACCCTCAAGGGCCACCGCTCGGTGGGCGGCATGCGTGCCAGTATCTACAACGCCATGCCAGAGGCCGGGGTAAAGGCACTGATAGACTTCATGGCCGAGTTCGAACGTAGCCACGGCTAAAAAAACAAACCGGACGCAGAGTTCACAGAGATAGTGCAGGAGGCACAGGGGCTGTGTAGTGATGCGGCTCGTGATGGCTGGGACTCGACATCCTGGTCTGCCACGAATCCACGCAGCCGCATCGCCTTTTGACGCATCAGCCGGCGTCTCTGCATCCTCGCCAAAAGAGGTTTTTTTGATGTTCAAGATACTCACTCTGAACAATATCTCGGTCGCCGGACTGGATCGGCTGCCACGTGACCGTTACGAGGTGGCATCCGAGATCAGTCACCCCGATGCCATCCTGGTGCGTTCGGCGAAGATGCACGACATGGATATCCCCGACTCCGTGAGGGCCATCGGCCGTGCCGGTGCCGGCACCAACAATATCCCGGTGCAGCAGATGAGTGAGCGCGGTATCCCGGTGTTCAACGCGCCGGGTGCCAACGCCAACGCGGTGAAGGAACTGGTGGTCGCGGGCATGCTGATGGCGGCGCGCAACATCATCCCGGCCTGGCGCTTTGCCAGCGGCCTGGAAGGCAGCGACGAGGAGATCGGCAAGG
>JANTHH010000215.1 GCA_024762485.1 Chromatiales bacterium | reverse complement strand
TGCATGAGGTGCCGGGGGTCGTCGAGGCGGTGGTGGTCGCGGACGAGGGGGTGGCCTATCTCAAGGTCGACAGGCAGCTGCTTGATGCGGCGGCGCTGGAGCAGTTCGTGGTGGATGAAAGCCGCCCCGCGGCGTAGACTCGCAGATCTTTGTCAGCGGCAGGCCAGGGAGGGCCCGCCGGATAATCTATACGAGGAGGAACGATGGCAAGCAGAGGCGTCAACAAAGTCATTCTGATCGGCAATCTGGGCAAAGATCCGGAGACCCGTTACATGCCCAGCGGTGGTGCAGTGACCAATGCCACTGTGGCCACGTCGGAGACCTGGAAGGACAAGAATACCGGCGAGCAGCAGGAGCGTACCGAGTGGCACCGGGTGGTGTTCTTCAACAAGCTCGGCGAGATCGCCGGCGAATACCTGCGCAAGGGCTCCAAGGTCTACATCGAGGGCAGCCTGCGTACCCGTAAATGGCAGGACAACAGCGGCCAGGACCGCTATACCACAGAGATCGTCGCCAGCGAGATGCAGATGCTCGATTCCCGCGGCGGTGGTGGCAGTGGTGATTTCGCTTCGCAGTCCGGCCAGTCCCGCCCGGCGCAGAAGGCCCCGGCGCCGCAGCAGGCGGCACCGGCGATGCCTGACGACAGCTTCGAGGACGACATCCCCTTCTAGCGGTTGAGGGTTGCCGGATACACGCACAGGGGTCGCCACCGGCGGCCCCTTTGCGTTGTGGCTCAGTCGTCCGCCGCCTGTGCTGCCGCGACTTCCTGTTCCAGCGCGCGGATAATCTCGCGGGAGAAATCCCGCTCTTCGAAGGTTTCTGCACTGATCAAACCGCCGGGGCTGAAGGTGTTGATCTCCATCAGCTTGCTATCGACGATATCCAGTCCCACCAGGAACATGCCATCCGCCTGCAGCCGCGGACGCACCAGTTCTGCGAGCTCCAGCATGGTGTCGGTGACCTCGGCGGGGACGGATTGCGCCCCGGCGGTCATGTTGCTGCGCATGTCGGGATCACCCTTGGCGCGCACCCGCCGGAAGGCGGCATAGCGACCCCGCAGGCGCAGCGGCCGGCCGTTGAGCAGGAACAGCCGGGTGTCGCCATGCACCGCGCCGGGGAGGTATTCCTGGGCGATGACATAGCCCTCGCGTTTCACCGCCTCGATCATCTGGTTCAGGTTGGGCTTGTCCGACGGCTGGGCGAGGAAGACATTGCGACCGCCCGAACCCGACAGCGGCTTGATCACCGCCAGGTCGTCGTGCTCGGCGATGAAGGCCTTGATCAGCTCGCGATCCCGGCTGATCAGGGTCTCCGGGCGCACCTCGCGGGGGAAATACTGCAGATACATCTTGTTGACCGCATGCAGCAGTCCCTCGGGACTGTTCACCACCACGACGCGGTGGCGCGCCGCCAGGCGGCCGAAATTGATCCCGGCGAGCCTGGCCCAGGGGCGGGTGATGACGTCCTCCGCCGGATCGTTGCGCAGCATCACCGCGTCAAGTTGATCGAGGGTGATATAGGCCCGTACCGCGTCACCACCGCGTAGTGCCTTGAGATAGGCCTGGTTGGTGCGGAAGTGATGGCCGTCTGGGACGGCGCGGGCATTGGCATGAACAAGCTCGTCGCCGTCGTAGGTGAAGTCACCGACACTCAGGTACCAGACAGTATGCCCGAGGTTGGTGGCGGCCCGCGCCAATGCCGTGGTGGTGTAGCCCGGCCACTCGGTGTCTATATTGTTGACCACCATCGCAAGTTGCATCAGTCCGTTGCCTCGATGAGTTGTTCGGGTGACAGGCCGGTGCGCAGGCGTGCCAGGCGGGGGGCGGCCTGTGGCTGGTCGAGAAAGCGTGGCCGCAGGCGCGGCGGCCTGAGTACCTGGCGCCATTCCAGTTCCTCCACCAGCGCCAGGTGCGGGTGGGAGATCTTGCCCAGATAAAGTCGGTCCAGGTCATGACCGGCGGCGAGATAGTCCAGTATCTTGACCAGGCCATCGAGATAGACCGCGTCCTTGGTGAAACCGCCGCCGCGGTAGACGCGCATGGTGATGTTGAAGGCGGTTCCCTCGCTGAAACCCTGCTGGCGGAGGAGGCGGAAGGTGTCAATGAACTCCGCGCCGTCGGTGATCGACGCCACCGCCAGTACGCGCCCGGCAAGCAGGCGCAGCCGCGAGGCCTGCAGCCCGCCCACCAGGTATTCGGCGATCACCGCGATCCCCTCCTGCAGGGGCTCGTAACCGGCCATGCCGGTGTAGAGTTCGTGCAGCGGTTGCTGCCGGCCGTTGTAGTAGGTGAGCACGTGGGTGCCGATCTCGTGGGCCAGCGTCGCCGCCACCCTCGAGGCCGGCAGGCGGGCATCGGTGCCGACCAGGAAGTTGCCGTGTGAGACCAGGATGCCGGGCACGTCCGGACGCAGTTCGACCCTGGCCTTCAGACCCGGCTCCTGCGCCCGGTAGCCGGCGATCTCCGCCTCTGCCAGGCGGGCGAATTCCGCCGCATCCACCTGTCGGGCATCCTTCCCGGCAGGTGGATGCGGGGGGAATGTCTGCAGCAACCGCTCGGCGAGAGCCACCAGCGCCGGCGACGGGTCGCCGTAGATCTGCCGACTACCGAGCAGGAAGCGCGGGGTGTTGCGGTCTGCCACCAGGGTGATCTGGCGGTCCAGTTCGTCGCGCTTCTCGCTGAAGATATGCGCCAGCGTCGGGTCCTCGATGCGCTCAAGCGGGATGCGGAACAACTCGCGCTTGAGCAGTCCCGGCTCTATCGGACGGGGGCGGTAGAGGAACTCCGGAGGACGTTGCTGGTGGCTGGCATGGAAGGCCTGTGCCGCCTCTGCGGCATTCACCGGTGAGACGTGCAGCAGCAGGTCGAAGCGTTCGCTGATCGCCGCCAGGCGCCGGTCGGTCTCGCGCACCGCCTGGGTCATGCCCCGGCGTCCGAGCTCATGGTAGTGCAGCGGCCGCAAGGGAGTGGCGTCGTGGGCGAACAGGTAGAAGGTGCGCTTCAAGGCCCGTGCCAGGCCATGCTGCAGCGCCTTCAATGCAAAGGGCAGGATCTCGCCATCCGAGGTGCGGTAGACGGGTCGCACGGCCAGTCCCATGAGGTTGAAGCCCGGTGCGGTTTCGAGCAGCGGTTTCAGCCCCGGCGGGGCGGGGTCATCCCGGTAGTCAAGATCGACCTCGGCGGGCCGGCCGTTGACGCGCAGGGTCAGCAGTTCGTCTTCCAGGGCCTCGAGCAGACTGGCCGGTGCATGGTGCCGGGGGAC
Source organism: Chromatiales bacterium (assembly GCA_024762485.1). GTDB lineage: Bacteria > Pseudomonadota > Gammaproteobacteria > Chromatiales > Chromatiaceae > JANTHH01. The sequence continues at coordinate 1,028 of JANTHH010000215.1, read as the reverse complement.
AACGATGCGGAAGCCGGCTGCGGCCTGGGGGTCGCTGACGGGCTCGCCTGCCCACAGTTCCAATAGCAGGCTGGCGCCGAAGGTCTCGCGCTGCCAGTGGCTGATCGCACTCACCAGCCGTTGCAGCTCCGCCTGGGCCACCGGTTCGCCACTCGCCAGCACGTAGGCGGCCTCGCCCAGCAGCAGGCGCTCGGTACCGGGGTCGGGCGAACCCGCCGGCCGGCGGTAGAGACAAAGGAACGGCAGTGGGCGATCAATGTGCACCCGCCCGCCAGCCGGCAGGCGTCGGCGCACCCCGTTGCCACGCTCCAGTGCGCCGACGATGCCGTCGATCAGACGCTGGCTGATCCGCCTCGGCGCGTTACTCATGGGTTCTTTTCCAGCTCTTCCAGGATGCCGGGGATGGTGGACTGCAGGGCGTCGCGGATGGCCTGGATCTGCTCCACGTCACCCACGCCGGTCCACTCGTCCATGTAGAACTTCTTGAACTCGATGGAGATCACGCAGACCCGGCCGGGAAAGTGCTCGTGGATCCACTGAGCCAGCTGGCGCCCCTTGAACTTGACGTTCTCGCGAACGTCGAGATGACGGCCGAGAAAATCGAACTTGCGCAGGTCTGCCATGAAGCGTTCGACGATATGGCCGCAGGCCTTGCGGTCCATGCTGCCAGTGCCGACGTTCACCTCCGGGTTCTCGGACGGGTCGGCCGGTGGCCCGGTGCGCCCCTGTCGCTTGTAGTTGTAGGCATGCAGGTCAAAGATCACGATACGCCGGTAGCGCTTGAGAAGGCTGTTGATGATGTCTTCCAGCTCGGCATAGAAGGCCTGGTACTCCTCCAGTGAGTGCTTGACGACTTCGTCGTCCGGCGGCTGGCGCCACAGATGAAGGCCCCAGGCCATCTCCGGGGAGCGGTATACCGCCTCCTCCGGCGGTCGGTTCAGGTCCACCTCGAACCGCGAGTGGGTGTCGACGATCCAGGTCGGCACCACCTTGGCCCAGTAGTCGGTGTACGGGTCTTCCTCGCGGAT
>JANTHH010000214.1 GCA_024762485.1 Chromatiales bacterium | reverse complement strand
AATTTTGCACCGCCGCGGCCCTTCGACACCATCGTCTCCCGCGCCTTTGCCTCGCTGCGGGATTTCGTCGAGGGCAGCGCCCACCTGCTGGCACCGGATGGCCAGTGGCTGGCAATGAAGGGGCCGCTGGCCGAAGCCGAGGCGGAGGTGCTGCCGGCGGGACTGGCGCGCCGCATCATCGCGTTGCAGGTGCCTGGCGAGCCGGGAACCCGCCACCTGGTGATGGTGACCCGCGGGGGCTGAGCAGCCATCGGCCGATACCGTTATGATAGTGCCCCTTCGAATCGACTTCTCTGGAAGAGACCACAGACCATGGGACGCATCATCGCCGTAGCCAATCAGAAGGGGGGCGTGGGCAAGACCACCACCGCCGTCAATGTGGCCGCCGCGCTGGCGGGCGATGATCAGCGGGTGCTGCTGCTGGATCTCGATCCCCAGGGCAATGCCACCATGGGCTGCGGTGTGGACAAGCACGAACTCGAGGTCTCCACCTACGACGTGCTGATGGGCGAGGCGCCTATCGGTGAGGCACTGCAGAAGGGCGCCGGGGGCCTGCTCGATGTGCTGCCCAGCAACACGGACCTGACTGCCGCCGAGGTGGCGCTGATGAGCGCGCCGCTGCGGGAGAAGCGGCTCAGCCTGGCGATCGAGCCGGTGACCGATGAATACGACTTCATCATCATCGATTGTCCGCCGTCGCTGAGCATGTTGACGGTCAATGCACTGGTTGCCGCCCACGGCGTGCTGATCCCGCTGCAGACCGAATACTATGCGCTGGAAGGTCTCTCGGCGCTGGTCAACACGGTGCGGCAGATACGCGAGCACCGGAATCCAAAGCTGGAAATCGAGGGCATCCTGCGCACCATGTACGACCCGCGCAACAAGCTGGCAGTGGACGTTTCGCGCCAGCTCATCCATCACTTCGGCGACAAGGTCTACCGTACTGTGATCCCGCGCAACGTGCGCGTGGCAGAGGCACCGAGCCATGGTCTGCCGGTGATCCTGTATGATAGGTCGTCCCGCGGCGCCGTCAGTTACCTGGCGGTCGCCAGTGAACTGGCCCGGCGGCATCAGCCGGCGGCTTCCGCACAGAACTGAGCAGACGAGAACCCATGGCAGCAAAGAAACGCGGACTCGGGCGCGGCCTCGACGCCCTGCTGGGCGGTGCAGATGCCCACAGCGACAAGCATGCGCAGAGCCCCTCACCGGGTGGTGCCGCCGTATCCATAGATGTTGACCTCATTGATCGCGGCCGCTTTCAGCCGCGTCGCCAGTTCGATGACGACAAGCTGCGTGAACTGGCGGATTCAATCGCCGCTCAGGGCGTGATCCAGCCGGTAGTGGTGCGCCCGGTAGGCGGGGGACGTTACGAATTGATTGCCGGCGAGCGCCGCTGGCGCGCGGCCCAACTGGCGGGTCTCGTCGAGGTGCCGGCGGTGGTGCGCGAGGCCGACGATCAGGCGGCCATGGCGATGGGCCTGATCGAGAACATCCAGCGCGATGACCTCAATCCCCTGGAAGAAGCCCAGGCGCTGCTGCGCCTGACCGATGAATTCGGGCTCACCCACCAGCAGGTGGCGCAGGCGGTCGGCAAGTCGCGAACCACGGTGACCAACTTCCTGCGGCTGCTGGAGCTCAACCCCGAGGTCAAGGCGTTGGTTGATCAGCGCCAGCTGGAGATGGGCCATGCACGCGCCCTGCTGGCCCTCAAGGGGGCGGCGCAGAGCGAGGCGGCCAAGCGGGTGGTGGCCAAAGGCCTGTCGGTACGCGAGACCGAGGCACTGGTGCGTTCGCTGGCCAACGGCGAGGTCCCGTCGAAGGAGGCGAAGGCCGCTGCCACGGAGGATCCGGATGTGAGGCGGCTGCTCAGCGACCTCTCAGACAGGCTCGGTGCCAAGGTGGCGCTGAAGCAGGGCAAGGCCGGCAGCGGGCAGCTGGTGATCAGCTACAACAGCCTGGACGAGCTCGACGGAATCCTCGGCCATATCCACTGATCGCGGCCCCTGATCGCAGCCCCGGGTCGGTCGCCGAACCGATAAAGAATATTTGGGTTTGACCAAATATTCGCGAACACTTATACTTCGCGCCGTTTTGGCTGTCACGGCATCGTGAGCGTCGGGTCACACATGCAGGGTCTTGATGTTAAACGTGCCAGGAAGATCCTGATCATCCAGTTGGCGGTTGCGCTGATAACAGCAGCGATCGCCACGGTGTTCGGACTGACAGCCGGGCTGTCCGCCCTGATCGGCGGTGCGGCGGTTACCTTGTCCAACGCATTGTTCGCGTTGCTGGTATTCGCCCGCTACCGCGCCCAGGAGGCGGACAGGCTGATGATGCGGTTCTACGGTGCCGAACTGATCAAGCTGATAACCATCGTGGTGATATTTGCCATGGTGTTCATCTGGGTCAAGCCGTTGAACCTGCTGGCGCTCTTCGGAGCCTTTTTTCTGGTCCAGGTGCTGCCGCCACTGCTGGCGCACCGGGCCGATTAACGCGTAGATACAGACGGGACCAAGATGGCTGCCACCGAACTCACCTCCGGCGAATACATCCAGCACCATTTGACCAATCTGACCTTCGGCAAGATCGACGGCGTATGGCGTATGGCCCATTCCGCCGAAGAGGCGAAGGAAATGGGTTTCTGGGCATTGCATGTCGACAGCCTCGCCTGGTCCATCGGCCTCGCAGCCATCTTCCTCTTCTTCTTTATCCGTGCCGCGCGCAAGGCGACTGCCGGCGTACCCTCCGGCCTGGTGAATTTCGTCGAGTGGATCACCGAGTTCATTGACGAGAGTGTCCGCGGCTCCTTTACGGCCAGGAACCCACTGATTGCCCCGCTGGCGATGACCGTTTTCGCCTGGGTGTTCCTGATGAACCTGATGGACCTGATCCCGGTCGATCTGATTCCTTATATTCTGGGTGACCACGGACTGGGCCTGTTCCACTTCATGAAGGTGGTGCCGAGCACCGATCCCAACGTGACCTTTGGCATGGCCTTCGGCGTCTTCCTGCTGATCCTTTTCTACAGTATCAAGGTCAAGGGCGTCGGCGGCTTTGTCGGCGAGCTGACGGGCATGCCCTTCCAGACCAGCAATATTGCGTTGAAGCCGATCTTCTTCGTGATCAACCTGGTGCTCGAAGGCGTCAACCTGATCGCCAAGCCCATCTCGCTGTCGCTGCGTCTGTTCGGCAACATGTATGCCGGCGAGATGATCTTCATCCTGATTGCGCTCATGTACAGCGGTGGCATTGTCCTCGGTGTATTTGGTGGAGCACTGCAGCTGGTGTGGGCCATCTTCCACATCCTGGTCATCACCCTGCAGGCCTTCATCTTCATGACCCTGACCATTGTCTATCTGGACATGGCGCATAGTGAACACCATTAATACTCATTTACTTAAAAACTGTTGAAATAACGGGAGACAATCATGGAAATGGCACAAGCACTGCTGGTTATCGCCGCTGCTATCATGATGGGCTTGGGTGCCGTTGGCGCCGCCATCGGTATCGGCGTCCTGGGTGGTCGCTTCTTGGAGGGCGCAGCGCGTCAACCCGAGTTGATCCCCATGCTGCGTACCCAGTTCTTCATCGTCATGGGCCTGACCGACGCGGTACCCATGATCGCTGTGGGCCTGGGCATGTACGTGCTGTTCGCTCTGGCCGGTTAAGCGACTCGATAGGGTAGAACGACCTTTTTTCTACCTCACGTTTCCTTAACGAGGTTTCGGAATGAATATCAATCTGACACTGATTGCGCAGCTCATCTCCTTCGCGGTGTTCGTATGGTTCACCATGAGGTTTGTGTGGCCGCCGATCACCAAGGCACTCGAAGAACGCAAGGCAAAGATCGCTGACGGACTGGCTGCTGCGGAACGCGGCCAGCACGAGCAGGAGCTCGCCGCCAAGCGCGCCGTCGAACATCTTCATGAAGCCAAGCAGCAGGCCGCAGAGATCGTGGCCAAGGCCGAAAAGCGTGCGGCCGAGATCGTGGACGAGTCGAAAGACACGGCCCGTGTCGAGGGCGAGCGCATATTGACCGCTGCGCGTGCCGAGATCGAGCAGGAGACCAACAAGGCCCGCGAGCAATTGCGTGCCAAGGTGGCGGAGCTGGCAGTGGCCGGCGCCGAGAAAATCCTGCGCAAAGAAATCGACGCCGGTGCTCACAAAGACATCGTCGAATCTGTCGCCAACCAGATCTAAGGCATCGTCATGGCTGGAGAAGCTACAACTATTGCCCGCCCCTACGCGGAGGCCGTGTTCGAAAGAGCGGTCGAAACGGGCACGCTGGACGCCTGGTCAGAGATGCTGGCCCTGCTGGC
>JANTHH010000213.1 GCA_024762485.1 Chromatiales bacterium | reverse complement strand
GAGAGCCCCGATAACAGTGCAATCAGCAGAACCAGCAGTCGTGTGGACCTTCGATACATGGGCAACAGCTTAACCGGATGATTGCCGGACTGGCAAACCGTTAGTGTCCACAGGACCCGTCAAGTTCCCCAGCCATTACAGAAGGCATTGCTCAGGCACCGTGGGAGCGTTCGAAGCCGGCAACGGCCTGGACGCGCATCGTGCCGGGCATATCGATTCGCAACTGCCGGCGCCGATCCGGTCTTTCACGCCGTTCAAAGCCGGAGGACAGTACCTCGCGATGCAGCGAACCCCGCCGGTCACTGACACCGCTGCGTGCAAACCACTTATGGGCGCGCAGCGGTTGGCCATTGACGATGGCGCCGTTGAGCGACTCGATCAGCTCCCAGCCCAGCCGTGTGGGGGACACCTCCACCACGCCACTGTACTCGGTCTGGCCGGTCGCCTTGTCGGTCACCTTCATCAGCTCGCAGCCAACCATCCGGCCACGTGGCACACCGAAACGATACCAGGGTGTCTTCAAGGCCTTCTCCACCAGCTGCCGCATCTCTCTCCGATTGATCTGCGGCCACAGACCACCAACAAATATCTTCATAGCCAACGGCCTCCTTACCGTTACCTGACGATTGACGGACGATGACTCACCCCACCGGGGCGCATGCCGGTACTTGATCCTAAGCGTAGTCGAAACCACCCGCCAGCAGACAGATTCAGAAATTAAAGGACTTGACCCCGGGATGTGACCGGCTCCTGATTCCGGCACCGGCCGGCAGCAATATCACGGCACCAGGTAGCGACCACCGGCGGCGATGGCGATCGTCGCCACCCCGATCAGCGTATTGAGGCCCACCAGCATGCGGATCTGCCCGAGTGCCTTGCCGCCAGCCGGCCAGTCCTCGGCCATCACCGCACGCCGCAACTTCTGGTAGGGGGCGAAGAAGACATGGAAGAAGATCAGCATCATCACGCTGCCGAGCCCGAGCATCACATGCACATAGAGCGGCGAGCCGCCGAAGCCCTGGAACCAGGCGAAGATGATCCACAGCCCGGTGGCCAGGATCAGGGCGATTGACACCCACACCCAGGGGAAGAAGTTCTCGAACACGCCGACCCACAGTCGCAGCCGCAGCGGTGGCTCCAGCTGGCTGGCCGCCACCGGACGCAGGCACAGATAGGCGAAGAACATCCCGCCGACCCAGATGACAACGGACAGGATGTGCAGGATGACGGCTGCGGGCATGATGGCGATACCTCGATTGGAAATGAAAGGACAGGGCTGACTATTGCGCGCATACGATAGAATGCTCTGCCTCGCTTGACCAGCAGCACATCGACCTCACCACCAGGAACCCCGACAGATGGGACGCTACCGCCCGCCCGCGCCGCCGAAATCGCCCTACATCACCGCCGCCGGCTACCAGCGCCTGCAGGCAGAATCTGCCGCCCTGTGGCTGCGCCGCCGCGAGGTCACCAAGGCCCTGGCCGCCGCTGCCGCCGAGGGCGACCGTTCGGAAAACGCCGAGTACATCTACCGCAAGAAGGAACTGCGCGAGATCGACCGGCGTATCCGCTACCTGCAGAAACGTCTGCCCGAGCTGAAGGTGGTCGATAGTGTTCCGACAGAACCGGATAGGGTGTTCTTCGGTGCCTGGGTGAGCCTGGAGGATGAGGCGGGGGAGGAACTGCAATGCCGCATCGTCGGTGCCGACGAGTTCGACCCCAAGCGCAACTGGATCAGCATCGACTCACCTATGGCCAAGGCCCTGCTGAAGCGACAGGTCGACGAGGAATTCAGTGTGCACACCCCGGGGGGCGAGAAACATTATTGTCTGCTGGATGTGCACTATGGCGACGAGCCGGCGTGAGACAGCCGATGCTGTTGGCTGGCTGAAGATTTCTCCTCGCGATGCTCGTCGGAATGACAAGGTTTGTAATAGGTCGAGAGTCGTGGGCACCCTCTCTTCATTGTCATCTCGACCGCAGGGAGAGATCTTCGCCCTCAATAGCGCAGCACCGCCGTCAGTGGCAGGTGATCGGAGGTGCCGGTCCGCTTGCGCTTGTTAAAGGCCCGCGGGCGGCCGCTGCCGGTGGCCACCAGGGCATCGTCGAACACCGCCACGGACGCCCGATCCAGCGTCAGGCCCTGGTCGAGCAACAGGCCCCGGCTGGCGACCAGCTGGTCGAGCATCTGATAACGGTTGGCGAACTGGTCGCCACCGCGGGTGCCGGCGATATAGAAGCTGCCGACGCCGTCTTCGCCGAGAAAGCGCCAGCAGGCGTTGTAGAGAAAGACATCCTCCGCCCGGTAGCGGCTGACCTCGTTCTGGAAGCGGTCGATATCATTGGTCTCGCCGATCACCCGATCCAGATCATGCCCGGCCTTGAGATGATCCACCACGCTGCGATCGCAGGGTTCGTCGTTGAAGTCGCCCACCACCATCACCTTGTTGTCCCAGCGTTGCTGCACCGGGGTGATATCGCCCGCCTCGCGCAGGGCCAGATACTGCTCGGGTTCGAACTTGAGATGTGACTCCACCAGGTAGGCGATGTGTTCGGCCACCGCGATGCGCAGCGGCTCAGAGCGATAGCGGCCGAGGCGCCGCGATGGCCAGTGACTGGCGATCAGGGTGAACTGTTCGCCCGTCGCCTTGACCTCGAAGGTCACCTCGAACAGGTCACGGGTGCGATAGCGCAGGTGGATCAGATGGGAGGCCTTGCCCACCACCTTGAGCTTGCGGCTGTCGTAGGCCATGGCCACGTCGATGCCGCGCAGATCGCGGGTGCCGGAGGGGTCGGTCACCACCTTCATGCCGGGCCGGCCCATGGCGTCGAGCAGCTGCTGCAGCAGCGCGTCGTGCTCGATCTCGCACACCGCCAGCAGGTCCGGCCCCTCACCGGCATGGGTGGCCATCAGGGCAGCGGCGAGATTATCGCGCTTGGCGGCGAACACCTCTGGCGTCCAGCCCTCGTCAGCGGTGTAGGCAAAGTCGTTGGCGATGGGGTCGTCGGTGGTATCGAAGAAGTTCTGCAGGTTCCACCAGGTGAGCTTGATCTCGGACATCCCTGTTCCTCCGTCCGTGTTAATCCGTTGTGGTGTCGTCGAGCCGTGGATAGTCGGTGTAGCCCTCGGCCCCTCCGCCATAGAAGGCGTCCGGGTTCGCGACATTCAGCGGGGCATCGCGGGCGAAGCGGACATCCAGGTCGGGATTGGCGATATAGGGCACGCCGAAGGCGATCAGATCGGCATCGCCGGCGGCCAGCGCCGCGTTGGCCCGGGCCTTGTCGTAACCGCTGTTGGTGATATAGATGCCGTGCCACAGACGACGCAGCAGATGCAGATCGAAGGGGGGGCCGGCGACACCGGGCTGCTCGCTGCCCATCTCGGTGACATGCAGGTAACCGAGGTCGAATCGGTTGAGCTGGCCGACCACATAACTGAAGGTCGCCTCCGGGTCGCTGTCGCGCATGTCGTTGAAGGGCTGCAGCGGTGACAGTCGGATGCCGACCCGGTCAGGCGACCAGGCATCGCATACCGCCTCGGTGACCTCCAGCATCAGCCGGGCGCGGTTCTCGACCGGGCCACCATAGGCGTCGTCACGCTGATTGCTGCCATCGCGCAGGAACTGATCCAGCAGATAGCCGTTGGCGCCGTGGATCTCGACGCCGTCGAAACCGGCCGCCCGCGCATTGCGCGCACCGCGGGCGAAGTCGGCCACGATACCCGGCAGTTCCTCCAGCGCCAGTGCACGCGGCGTCTCGAAGGGTTTCATACCCTCGTAGGTGACCGCCTCGCCGACCCCGCAGGCGATGGCGGAGGGTGCCACCGGCAAGGCGCCATCGGGCTGCATCGACGAATGGGATACCCGACCCACGTGCCACAGCTGCAGGAAGATGCGCCCGCCGGCACCATGCACCGCGTCGGTGACCTGTCGCCAGCCCGCCACCTGTTCGTCGCTGTGTATGCCCGGCGTGGCGGGATAGCCCACCCCCTGCGGCGAGACCTGGCTGCCCTCGCTGATGATCAAACCGGCCCCGGCGCGTTGCGCGTAGTACTCCGCCATCAACGGGTTTGCCACGCAATCGGGGGCGCGGTTGCGGGTCATGGGTGCCATCACCAGTCGGTTCGGCAGATGCAGCGGACCAAGCTCAAGCGGGGTGAACAGATCAACCGTGTCAGACATTTTTATTCCTTGTTATGGGGAATTGGGCCTGCCGATGGTCAGAGATCCACCGGCATGTAGAAGAACACAAAGCGGCCATGGTCGATATCGACCTTAAGCCGGGCACCGTGGTTGATGCCGTAGTCGACGTAACCCGGTATCGCCGAGTCCTGGTGGCACTCGCTGGCATG
>JANTHH010000212.1 GCA_024762485.1 Chromatiales bacterium | reverse complement strand
TTCCGCTTCAAGGAGCACGACATCTTCCTGCCCATGGTGGTGCTGGAGGAACTCGACAAGGGCAAGAAGGGCATGTCCGAGGTGGCCCGCAACGTCCGCCAGGTCAGCCGCTTCATCGACGATCTCGTCGAGGACATGGACCAGAGCGAGATCGACGAAGGCATCCCCCTGACCAGCTACGCCAGCGAGGATGCCGCGAACGATGTCCAGGCACAGGGTCGGCTGTTCTTCCAGACCCGCCAGAAGGCCACCGCCCTGCCTGAGTCGTTGCCCGGCAACACCCCGGACAACAACATCCTCGCTGTCGCCCTCGGACTGCAGAAGGAATACCCGGACCGCGACGTCACCCTGGTATCGAAGGACATCAACCTGCGCATCAAGGCCGCGGTGGTGGGGGTGCCCGCCGAGGACTATCACAACGACCAGGTGCTGGACGACGTCAACCTGCTGTACCGCGGCGAGACCGAGCTGCCGGCGGATTTCTGGGAGACCCACAGCAAGGACATGGACTCCTGGCAGGAGGAAGGGCACACCTTTTACCGGGTGGCGGGGCCGGAGACCGCCGGCTGGTACCCCAACCAGTGTCTCTACCTGGACGGTGACCAGCCCTTCGAGGCGATGGTGCGCAGACGCGAGGGCGACGACGCGATCATCGAGCTGGTCGACGACTACCGCAGCACGCGCCATTCGGTGTGGAGCATCAGCGCGCGCAACCGCGAACAGAACTTCGCCCTCAACATGCTGATGGACCCCGACATCGACTTCGTCACCCTGCTGGGCACCGCAGGCACCGGCAAGACCCTGCTGACCCTGGCCGCCGGGCTGGCCCAGGTGCTCGACAGCAACCGCTACCGCGAGATCATCATGACCCGGGTGACCGTGCCGGTCGGCGAGGACATCGGCTTCCTGCCGGGCACCGAGGAGGAGAAGATGACCCCCTGGATGGGGGCCCTGATGGACAACCTGGAGGTGCTTACCCAATCGGAGGGCGGTGACTGGGGACGCGCCGCCACCGACGACCTGCTGCGCTCACGCATCCGCATCCACTCGCTCAACTTCATGCGCGGACGGACCTTCCTCAACAAGTACATCATCATCGACGAGGCTCAGAACCTGACCGCCAAGCAGATGAAGACCCTGATCACCCGTGCCGGGCCTGGCACCAAGATGATCTGTCTCGGCAACGTGGCGCAGATCGACACCCCCTACCTCACCGAGACCACCTCGGGCCTGACCTACGTGGTGGATCGCTTCAAGGACTGGCCGCACAGCGGTCACATCACCCTGCTGCGCGGTGAGCGCTCGCGTCTGGCGGATTACGCCTCCACTGCCCTCTAGCCACAGACCACCCCGGCCGGAACAGCGGCAACCGGCGGGGTGGAGCCTCGACCCTCGCCATTCCCTTCAGCCGGGGTGAGACATGAGACGCCGCAATTCCACGGCGGCGGCCTCGAACTCCAGCTGCAGGCGCTCGGCCTGTGCGGTGGCGGTGGCGAGATCACCGTTCCGCGCTGCATATTCCACCCGGCGCGCGCACTCCGATGCCCGCATCGCCCCCATGTTGGCACTGCTCGATTTCAACGAATGGGCTGGCAGCACCATGGCCTCCATATCCTGCCGCTCGACCGCCTGTGACAGCTGGACGAGCAGATCCGGTGCGGACGCCAGATAGCTGTGGACCAGGCCATCCAGGTCCGCCTCCATCACCTCGCGCAGTTCCTCGAACAGCGCCGCATCCACCACCGCCTGCAACTGGGGCGCAGTGGTCTTTGCAGTGGCCACCTCCCCAGACTCGCGCGGTGCCCAGTCATCAGGCAGCCAGCGCTGCATCACCGTACGCAGCCGCTCCAACGACACGGGCTTGGCAAGGTAATCATCCATGCCGGCGGCCAGGCAGCGTTCGCGGTCATCACCCATGGCATTGGCGGTGATCGCCACCACCGGCAGATGCGGCCAGCCATTCTGCTTCTCCAGCTCACGCCAGCGCCGGGTCGCCTCGTAGCCATCCATGACCGGCATCTGGCAATCCATGATCACCAGGTCAAAACGGGTGCGCTGCAGCATCTCCAGCGCCTCCTGTCCATGGTGGGCGGCGTCACACCGGATGCCCAGCTTCAACAGCAGCTTGCGCGCCACATTGAGGTTGACCGGGTTGTCCTCCACCAGCAGCACCCGGGCACCGTGAAAATCGGCTGACGTCTCCGGTCCGGCAGCAGCGGCCTGCCCGGCAACAAAGGAAATGCTCTGTTCCGAGGCCAGGTCCACCAGGGTCTTGCCGGGATCGGACTGGGGATCGGCGGCGCGCTGCTCACCCTCCACATCGAGCAGGCGTTCCAGCTGCCGCTTCAACACCTGCGGCTGCAGCGGACCCTGGATCAGATGCAGCCCGGGCTCCCGCTTCAATGTGCGGTCCGAGCTGCTGCCACCGAGCACGAACAGCACCTGGGCATCCTGCAGGGCCGGGTTGCCCCGCAACTCCTCGACGAAGGCGAGGCCCGCCCCCGGGTTCTTGCTGGCGGATACCAGGATGAGGTCGTACATCCAGCGCTGGCCCACGCCGGCCATGGACTCAAGGGCCTTCAATGCCGTCAGCAGGCTGTCGTAGCTGTCCTGCTCGATACCCCACTGATTGAGATAACCGGAGATCCGCGCCGCCTCCACCGGGTCGTCAACGAGCGTGAGCATCCTCACCCCGCGCAGATCCCGGCGTGATGCGGGCACCTCGTGCGCAGACTTGCGCATCAGCAGGGTGAACCAGAAGGTCGAGCCGACCCCTGGACTGGAGCGGACACCGATACGCCCGCCCATCAGGGTCACCAGCTGCTTGCAGATGGCCAGGCCGAGGCCGGTGCCGCCGTGCTTGCGGGTGGTCGAGGCATCCGCCTGCGAGAAGACGCGGAACAGCCGCCGCTGGGTCTCACGATCCATGCCCACACCGCTGTCGGCGACGCCGAACAGCAGCTCGACTTCCTTGCGGCTGCTGCGACGCTTGGCGACCTCGATGCGGACCTCGCCGTGCTCGGTGAACTTGATGGCGTTGTTGACCAGGTTGGTGAGGATCTGCTGCAGCCGGATGGGGTCCCCGCGCACTGAAGGTGGCACATTCTCGGCCACCCGGACGACCAGCCGGAGGCCTCGCAGCTCGGCGCTCTTGGCCATCAGCTGCACCACCGAGTCGAGCAGCTCGCGGATCTCGATCTCGATATTCTCCAGCTCCAGCTTGCCGGACTCGGCCTTGGAATAGTCGAGGATGTCGTTGATGATGCGCAGCAGGTGACGGGACGAGTTGTAGGCGGTGGTGACGTACTGCAACTGCTCCTGGTTCAGTGGTGTGTCACGCAGCAGGTCGAGGATCGGCAGGATGCCATTGAGGGGGGTGCGGATCTCGTGACTCATGGTGGCGAGGAATTCGCTCTTTGCCTGGTTGGCACCGTCGGCGGCGGTGTAGGCGCGGCTGAGTGCCTCCTCGACCTTGTGCCGCTGATCCTGTTCCGACAGCACCCGGGTCTCCTGCTGCTGCAGGTCCTGCCTCAGTTGGGAGTACGCCCGTCGCGCCTGGCGCTCCCGCATCAACAGATCGAGATAACGCCTGGCCAGGCGGGCCAGCAGCATCGAAAACAGCAGGAAGCCTGCTGCGATCAGCCCGATCGCAGGGATGTCGAGTGCCTCGTAATGACCGTACAACGCCGCGCCCATGACCCCGATCAGGCACAGCCAGGCCAGTACCAGTCCGGGCGGCCAGACCGCCATTACCAGGACCCAGCCGAACGCCCCGGCGGTAGCCACCAGTGCGGGCAGCAACTGCACGCCGCCCCCGCCATTCGCCAGGTAATGGGCCAGCCCCAGGCCCCAGCCGGCAACGGCGATAGCGCCGACAAGACTCAGCAACAGGCGCCAGCGTGGAATGTACGATGGCGTCACCAGCAGGCGCCGGGAGAGCAGCCAGACCACCAGACCCACCAGCTGGGCGGTGATGGTCAGCACCACCCAGGGCTGGAGAAATGCCAGACCGGGTGACAGCACCTGCCACAGCAGTGCCAGCAGCCCCAGCCCTAGCAGCCCTGCGGCGCCGCTGAAGCGGCTTTGTACGAGTATCTGTTCGATGCCCAGCAGGCGCGAGGACTCCCCTGCCGGCGCCGCTGCCCGCTCAACCTGGTGACGATTCAACTGCGGCTGTTCGGGGTGCTCCGAATTGTTTTTCTGTGCGGGAATTCGCTTATCCATGTAGTGTGCGGCGAGGGAGTCTTCCGCTGTCGTGCCGCGACTCTATATCATAGGTGCAATCGGCGGTGCTGGATAGACGGCACGGCGGCAGGGCAAGCAAACGGAGCAATGGATGTACGAATCGACAGAATCGACCAGCCAGCCGGCCGACAGGCAGGCCTTCCTCGCCACACTGGGCGG